>JAFOGE010000078.1 GCA_017386965.1 Clostridia bacterium | reverse complement strand
TCCACTTGCCCTCCTCGGGAATGGGAGCCGGGCCGTGGTCGCAGCCCTTTTTCACAACGCACTGGTTCTGAACCTCAGTGCTCATTGCGTAAGGGCAGTTGCTTACGTTGCTCATGATTTTATCTCCTTTGTATAGTTTTTACGAAATTATTGCAAAACGTCCTTCAGCAGAGGAAGAATTGCTTTTGCATATTGCTCGCCGATAAAGGCGGCACCGTTTTGGTTGGGGTGAACGCCGTCGGCGGAATAGTAGCAGGGCTCGGGTTGCGTCTGCATTGCCTTGGCCAAAAGCTCGTCGAGCGGGATATAGAGGTCGGCATACTCGTCGGCGAGACGCTGGATGATGGGCAGAAGCTCATCCAAGCCGGGACGGAGATGCTGATTCTTCTCGCAATCGAGCAGGAAGGGCTGCAGCATGACGATCTTGGCGTTCGTCTGCGTCCTGATCCGTTCCAGGATTGCGCGGTAGTTGGTCTCGGTCTGTGCGAGGGTGGTTTCGATGCGCGAGGCGCTGAAGCGATGCCAGATATCGTTGATGCCGATCAGGACCGAGATCACATCGGGGGCAAGCTCGATCGCATCGGGATACAGGCGGTCAAAGAGCTGATCCGTGCGGTTTCCGCTGATGCCGAGGTTGATCATTTCGATCTCGGCGTCGGGAAGCGCCTCTCGGATCTGTGCGGCGGCAAATTTGGGATAGCCCTTGCCCATATCATGGTAATTTCTTTTGTCGCGTCCTGCATCGGTGATGCTGTCGCCCTGAAAAAGAAGTCTGATCATACAAGAATCTCCTTTTGGATAGGGAAGCGGGGAATTATTTTACGATCTCTCCGTAAACCTCGCCGAATGCGCCTGCGGCGTTGCACTCGTCGGTGTCGATGTGCATTGCGAGCGCGTAGGTGGGATGTACGCGGCAAACAACGTCGTCAAAGATCAGTGCGCGGTCAGTATCAAGCTTGACCTTTACGACCTGCTTATCCTCTACGCCGAAGGCCTCTGCGTCAGCGGGAGTCATGTGGATATGTCTTTTTGCGATGATGGTGCCTTCCTCGATCTCGATCTCGCCAACAGGGCCGACGAGCTTCAGACCGGGAGTGCCGACAACGTCGCCACTCTCGCGGACGGGAACGCTCTTGAGTCCGAGGGAGCGCGCGTCGGAGTAGGAAAGCTCAACCTGATTTGCCTTTCTCGTAGGACCGAGAACGCTGACGGCGAGTGCCTTTCCGTTAGGACCGACCAGAGTGATCTTCTCATTTGCAGTTGCGAACTGACCGGGCTGACTCAGCATCTTCTTGACGGTGAGCTCTGCTCCCTTTCCGTACAGAGCCTCCACTGCCTCGTCGGTCAGGTGGATATGTCTGGCGGATGTTTCAACCAAAACCTTGTTTTCCATAAGTGTAGAACCTTTCCTTATTTCAAAATTTCATCCTTGGTATTTTCGGCAGGGGCCATAAATCCCCATTCTCCACTATTATATCACAATTTTTTTGAATTGTAAAGGCACTTTTTTCACAATTCCGCGCACATATCGGGGCTTTTCACTGTTCATAATAATAATAAAACGTAATTTTCTTGGAAAATGAGGGGGGGTCGGAGGATGCAGGAGCAGGAGAAAAAAAGGAGCGGCGCGGAGAAGGAGCGGGAGGAAACACGAAGACTTCTTCTGGAGAACATTGCGGAGGGAGGCGGCTCTCTTGCAGGCCGTCCCGGTGAGCGGTTTCAGTGCATTCCGATCATCGGGCAAATCGAGGGGCATTACTATCTTCCGGAGGGACAGAAGGCGACCAAATACGAGCAGATCATTCCTTTGCTCGTGTCCATTGAGGAGGGAGAGGAAATCGACGGCGTTCTGCTGATCCTGAACACGATGGGAGGGGATGTGGAGGCGGGCCTGGCCTTGGCGGAGATGATTGCCTCCATGAGTAAGCCAACCGTTTCGCTGGTGCTTGGAGGAGGGCATTCCATCGGTGTACCGCTGGCTACCGCGGCAAGGCGATCCCTGATCGTTCCGAGCGCGACCATGACCGTTCATCCGGTTCGCATCAGCGGCATGGTGATTGGGGTTCCGCAATCCTTTCGGTATATGCAAGAGATGCAAAAGCGGATCATTCGCTTCATCTGCGCACATTCAAAGGCTAAGGAGGAAACGATCCGGGAATTGATGATGCGCCCCGATCAGCTTGCTACCGACTGCGGATCTATTTTAGAAGGGCGCGAAGCGGTGGAATATGGAATCATTGACGAGGTCGGCGGTCTTTCCAGAGCATTGGAGCTTTTACGGCAGATGTGCCCTAAAAAGAATGAAAAATCTGCAAAAAATCAAGAATAAGAATTGTTCTTATTCAAAAAATAGAGAATTTTAGGGCCTTATTTGATCGAAAAAGATGAAAAAGGGTATTGAAAAATATATAAGATTATGTTAT
>JAFOGE010000077.1 GCA_017386965.1 Clostridia bacterium | reverse complement strand
AGCTCCATGCCAAAGCGAGTATCGGGCTTGTCCGAGCCGTAGCGGCTCATGGCATCGGCAAAGGTCATGCGCGGCAGAGGCGTGGGAACGTCCACATTCAGAACCTCCTTGAACACGCGCTTGATAAAGCCCTCGTTCATCTGCATGATGTCCTCCTGCGTAGCAAAGGACATCTCCAGGTCGATCTGGGTAAACTCGGGCTGACGGTCGGCACGGAGATCCTCGTCGCGGAAGCAGCGTGCCAGCTGGATGTAGCGGTCGTAGCCCGAGAGCATCAGCAGCTGCTTATACATCTGGGGCGACTGCGGAAGCGCATAGAAGCTTCCCTTGTGGATACGGCTGGGAATAAGATAGTCACGCGCTCCCTCGGGGGTGGATTTGATCATCATGGGCGTTTCGATCTCGTAGAAGCCGTTCTCGTAATAATACTCACGCGCCACTCTTGCAATGTCGTGACGCATCTTGATGTTGCGCTGCAAGGAAGGACGGCGCAGGTCAAGATAACGATGCTTGAGCGCGATCTCGTCCTTGGTCTTCTTCGCGTCGTTGACCTCAAAGGGAGGCGTTTGCGCAGCAGAGAGGATCTTCAGCTCGGTGACGAAGATCTCGACCTTGCCGGTGGGCAGATTCGGGTTGATCGCGCCCTCGCCGCGGGGACGGACGGTGCCGTGTGCGCAGAGAACGTACTCCGAGCGAATGGCAAAAGCCTTCTCGAAGATGGCGCGGTCGGTGGTGTCGTCAAAGGCAAGCTGCACGATGCCCGTGCGGTCGCGCAGGTCGATGAAGATGAGTGCGCCGAGATCTCTCTGACGCTGGGTCCAACCCATCACGCAGACCTCTTTGCCAATATCCTGCTCGGTGACGGTACCGCAATAGTGGGTACGTCTATCGTTTTGATTCAAAAATTCAGCCATGGTATGTAGCTCCTTTCCTTACGTTCAAAGTGCGTTGCCGTTCTTGTCAAAGAGCGGCAGGGGCTCAAGGTAGATCAGATCGTCACGATCCTTTGCGTCGCCCTCGGCAAGAATGGTCATTCTGCCGCAGATCTCGCCTCCTGCATGCAGCACCAGCTGCTCCAGCGCGTGGAGCGAATCGCCAAGCGAAACGACGTCATCCACGATCAGAATGCGCTTCCCGCGCATCAATTCCGCATCCGCCGTGTCCAGATAGAGCTTTTGCTCCTTGGCGGTCGTGATGGAGCGGACCGTCACCTCGGTAACTCCGGTCATATAGAGCTTGGGCGCCTTGCGCGCCAAAATGTACTTCTGATTCCCCGCGAGGCGCGCCATCTCGTGCGCCAGCGGAATCCCCTTCGCCTCTGCAGTCAGGATGTAATCGTACTCCGGAGCGCGCGCAAGCAGCTCCTTGGCGCAGGCGGTAGTGATCTCGGGGTCGCCGAAGATCACAAAGCCGGCGATCATCAGCTCTTCGTTGAGAGGACAAAGCGGCAGATCGCGCTCACATCCCGCAATGGTCATATGATAGTATTTCTGTTCCATTCCAAAAAAACCTCCGACGTCGTCAAAATTCGGTGCGGATACGCTCAATATAGGCGCCGTCGATCGCCTCTTGCACAAGCGCCTCAAAGTCCAAACGCTCCTGTTGCTCGATCACCTTCGAAAGCTCGGGGCGCGTGCGCGGATGCTTGGGCGTGAAGACGGTGCAGCAATCCTCAAAGGGCTGAATGGAGGTTTCAAACGTACCGATCTTACGCGCGATCTGCACGATCTCCTCCTTGTCAAGACCAATGCAGGGACGGAATACGGGAAGCGACGTCATGGGATCGGTCACCCCGATAGCCTGCATGGTTTGGGATGCTACCTGTCCCAGGCTCTCACCCGTGATCAGTCCTCCGCATCCTCTCTTGTGTGCCAAACGGTCGGCGATTGCCATCATGTAACGGCGGAGCAGAAGCGTGAAGTAATCCTCCTCGCAGTTCTTGACCAGCTCCTCCTGAATGTGCGTCAGCGAAACGACGTGCAGATCAAAGCTGCCCGCATACTGCGCAACCTCGCGTGCCAGCGTAAAGACCTTCTCTCTTGCGCGCTCGCT
>JAFOGE010000076.1 GCA_017386965.1 Clostridia bacterium | reverse complement strand
GTAAGCAGAATGACTCCGACCACTCCGCAGTCGCTTCCGCCGTGGCTAACGGCGTCTGCGCCCCAGAGGATCGCACCCGCGATCAGATAGGCGGCAGAAAAAAGAGCGATCCGGCTCTTATTTGTCATTTTCCTGCTCCTCTTTTTCATTCTGCTCGTACTTTAACCCAAGGGCAACGTCAGCCGTAGCAAAGGGAAGGGGCTCGTTTTCCACGGCAAAGAGCTTGCTGATCTGCGGGATCTTGAGCAGGATTGCGGCAACGATCACGGTAAGCACCGTTTCGGGGAGCATATAAACGCCGTTGTAGCAGATGGAGTAGAGCACGGGGTTGTTCTGGATCACCTGACCGAAGGCCTCGAATTGTTCAAAGTTAGCCCAGAGGATGATGCCTGCCAGGAAGTGGATGAGGAAGCGGAGCGCGCAGACCAGCGTGATGCCGCCGAGCATTCCAAAATAGCCCTTTTTGCGGAAGATGCCGGCAAAGCCCAGTACGGTGTAGGCCAGGATGTAGTCCAGAAGGAGTGAGCCGATCAGCATACCGGGCGTCAGTCCCCAGGAGAACACGCCGCCCTGCAGGATCTGGAACCAGGAGAAGCAGAAGGCGGTGCCAAGTCCCCATTTCCAGCCATACTTGATAGCGATGAGGCAGACGGGGAGCATGGAGAAGAGGGTGATAGAGCCATCAAAGGGGAGCTGCCAGAATTTGATGTAGCTGAGTACCACCGACAGCGCCAGCATGATGGCGCATTCGCAGAGCGCGCGCACGCGCTTGAGTCTTGTGTTTTTCATTGAAAACACCTCCAAAAAATAAAGTAACCGCACGGAATCTCCGTGCGGTCAATGTAGAGGTGCCCAAACAGCACACCTTATCTGCAATCTTCCTACGCCGGTATTATCCGTATCAGGTTAAAGGGTTCGGCATTCGCCATCTCAGCCGTCCGTGGACAGCACCCCTGATTCTATGCGGTTCGGCGTTATTATAGCATGCTTTTTGGGACTTGTCAAGAGGATTTTACAAAAAAATGGCAGTCTGCCGAAAAAGCAGACTGCCCATTTCGCGTTAATAGTAGTAGTTGATTCCGATCTTCTTCATGGAAGGGACGGTTGCAAGGATCTTATCATCAATGGCAATATCGGCGTAATAGCCCTCACACAGTGCAAAGAACAGCTTCTCGGTCAGGGAGGCGTTGAAGTCCGAGAACCAGACCTCGTTCTCTTCCTTCGCGTAGGCCTTCTCGCTGTGCGGATACTTCATCAGAATGTGGTAGCCGACACTTGACTTGACCATCATCACTTGTCCGTCCTCCATCGTTTGCAGTGCATCCACGATGGTTTGCAGATATTCGTATTCCTCGCCACCGGCCAGATAGTCGGTGTCAGTGCGCAAATAGTAGCCGTCGGCGTAGAGCTCGTTCCGGATCCCTTTTTTGGTCAGCTCCTCCTGCCTCTTTTCGATCTCGGCCTCAAAGTCCTCGGCGGAGAGGGATTGCAGGGATTCGAAGGTGGCCTGTGCCGTGGCCTTGACGAAATCCAGCTCCGTTTGTGTCATCGGTACGGTTTGATAGACGCCGTCCTTTGAGGTGACCGCCTGAGGAAAACCGTGGGTGGTGTTGTAGGCGATCTTTTTACAGGAGGCGTCGGTATAGTAGATCACGTCGCCGTTCTTGTCGGTCAGGTCTTTACCCTCCGAGTCGGTCTTGGTAAAGCCGGTGTGAACGTCGTAGTAGATATCTCCCTTTTTCTCGCCCTCCGTGTAGTAGTACACCGTGTCGCCGTTGGCATCCAATTCGAAGCGATAGTGATAGGTTTCGAGAAAATACTGATGGAAGTGCACGTAGTTTTCGTTCAGGTATTCGGTTTTGACGTTGTCACCGATCATGGAGGCATTCTCGCCGTACAGCTCCTTTTGCAGAAGCTCCATCTTTGCGGTCATCAGATAGGCCTCACGGAGAAGGTCGTAATTGACACCGTAGGCGGAGAGGATCTGGTTGAGCTTGTTCTTGGAGCCATCCGCATCGGTCAGAAGCAGCTCGTTCAGATCGTCATCGATCTTTTCAACGGTGGATGCGGGGAGCGAAAGGCCCTTTTGCTCAAAGAGGTAGAGGGCGACGAGATAGGTCTTGCAGTTCTCCAGGACCGTTTTGCGGTAGAAGGCATCGAGCGTTTGCATCTCGCCGCCATCCATGCTCTCCAGATAGTCCCAGAATTTATCCTGGTCTGCGGTATAGCCGCCGGCCGAGGTCTTCAGGAAGCAAAGCGTTCCCTTGATGCGGGAGAGCATCAGCTCGTAGGTGTTGACCGAGAGGGATACGGAAATGCCGTCCTTTTCCAGGGTCATCAGCGTTTTTCCCTTTGAGGAGCATCCCCCGAGGAGGGAGAGGCAGAGAAGAAGCGCGAGGAGAAGGGTTGCGCTTCGCAAAAGGCTTTTTACTTTCATGGATCGGGTTTTCCTTTCTTGTTTGCCCATTGAGGGCCACGACATTATTATACAGGATTTTTGGCGATTTGTCTATGCCTTTTCATTGCAGATCTTGATATATTTTTCAAACAAATTGTAAATAAGCATCAGTGCGTCGTCGTCCTTTTGCAGCCGAAGAAGGATGTGCGGCTCCCCCGACATCATCATCCGAAGCTGTCCGGGGAAGGCCTCGGAGAGCTCGCTCCAGAGGTCCAGATCCAGCTTTTGCGGATGGATGTGGACGGTTGCCTTCTCCTGGCGGATCGCTGTGATACGGCAGCGGACCGCCATATTGTGAATGAGCGCGATGCGCAGAAGATTTTGCGAGGGCTTTGGCAGATCTCCGTAGCGGTCGGTCAATTCGTCCGTCACGTCCTGCAGGTCCTCCTCGGAGGAGATCAGGGCGATTTTCTTGTAGAGTGCCATACGCTGGGCGGGGAAGGGAACGTACTTCTCGGGAAGGAAGGCGTCATAGGAGAGCGAAACACTGCATTCCACCTCAGGCTCCGCGACCTCTCCCTTTTCCTCCAGCACGGCTTGATTGAGGAGCTTGATATAGAGATCGTAGCCGATGGCGTCCAGATGCCCGTGCTGCTCTGCACCGAGAATGTTTCCCGCACCGCGGATTTCCATGTCACGTAGGGCGATCTTGAAGCCCGCACCGAATTCGGCGTATTCGCGAATGGCCTCCAACCGCTTTTGCGCCACCTCGGGAATGGAGCGGTAGGGGGGATAAGTGAAGTAGGCGTAGGCACGGCGAGAGGATCTTCCGATGCGTCCTCGGATCTGATGCAGCTGCGAAAGACCAAGACGGTGTGCATTAGTGACAATGAGGGTGTTTGCGTTTGGAATATCCACGCCGGTTTCGATGATGGTGGTAGAAACCAGAATGTCTACCTCTCCGCGCAGCATCTTTTCCCAGATCTTCTCCAGGTCCTCCTTATCCATTTTACCGTGGGCGGTCAGAATGCGCGCCTCGGGGATGGCGGCGGAAAGCTTTGCGGCGGCCTCGTTGATGGTTTCGACGGTGTTGTGCAGATAGAAGACCTGCCCTCCGCGTCGAAGCTCGCGGCGGATCGCCTCCTCCAGGATCAGCTCGTCATGCTCCAGAACGTAGGTTTGCACAGGCAAACGGTCGCCGGGGGCATCGTCCAGGACCGAGATGTCGCGGATGCCGCCCATGGCCATGTTGAGCGTGCGGGGAATCGGCGTTGCCGATAGGGAAAGAACGTCTACTCCCTCACACAGCTGCTTTAGCTTTTCCTTTTGCGCCACGCCGAAGCGTTGCTCCTCATCCACGATGACCAATCCCAGATCGAGGAATTTGATGTCCTTGGAGAGCAAACGGTGCGTGCCGACGATGATATCGACCTCTCCGCGCGCCAGCTTGCGCAGCGTCAGTGCCTGTTGCTTTGCGGTGCGGAAGCGGGAGAGCATATCCACGTTGACGGCAAAGGCGCGCATACGGCTGACGATCGTTTGATAATGCTGCAGAGCGAGAAGGGTGGTGGGAACCAGAATGGCAACCTGCTTGCCCCCGAGCACGGCCTTGTAGGCGGCGCGGAGCGCGACCTCGGTCTTTCCGTATCCCACGTCGCCGCAAAGCAGTCGGTCCATGGGAACGGCTCGGATCATGTCCTCCTTGATCTCGTTGGCAGCCGTGATCTGGCTCTCGGTTTCTTCGTATTCAAAGGCATCCTCAAATGCCTTTTGGTAGTTGTCATCCAGAGGGAAGGAATGTCCCGGCCGACGCATTCGCTCGGCGTAGAGGCGGATCAGATCCTTGGCCATATCCTTGGCGGCAGATTTGGCACGTGCCTTGGTCTTCTTCCAGGCATCTCCTCCCATTCGGGAGAGCTTGACCTGTCCGTCCTCGGCGCGTGCGCCGATATACTTGGACACCTTCTCCAGCTTCTCTACGGGGAGAAAGAGCTTGTCGCTTCCTGCGTATTGAATGCCAATGTAATCGCGCGTGACGCCGTCGCAGGTCAGCGCCTCAATTCCCGTGTACTGTCCAATACCGTAGGATTCATGCACGACGTAGTCCCCAACCTCCAGCTCTGCATAGGAGAGGATGCTCTTACTGTTCTTTTTCTTCTTTTTTCGCAGGGAGGTCTTGGACCTCATGGAGAAGCCGCCAACGGCATCGCTCCGCGTGGAGAGAACGGCGACGCGGGGAACGAGCAGCTCAAAGCCTGCAAGGGATTCCTGCCAAAGCACACGGGCGGTTCCTTTTTCCATGGAGGTCAGATCCGCATCCTGGGAGAGCAGGACGTCGTGCAGGAGCAAAAGCTCCTCCATGCGCTTGGCATCGGCCTCGTTTTCAGTCAGAATCAGACAGCGATAGCCCCCTTGCAGATATCCTTGCAGATCCTCCAGGAAGAGTGGCTCGTTGTCGGCGTAGGAAACGGTATGACGTGAGCGGAAGCCAAAGAGGCCGGCAAGCCGTTTGTCGGAAAGATTGTGCGCGATGGAATCGACGTGAAGGGAAACGTTGCGCTCGAGAAAAGCCTCAAAATCTGCAGGCGTTTTGGAGTATTCCGCGTACTTTGAGGAAATGGTTCCTCCTTCCAAAAGCTCGATGACGGTCTGATTCAGATGCCAAAGGGAGGCTTGCAGACGGTCGTTTGCGGCGTTGGTTCCTCGGATCAAAACGAGGGAAGTATCGTCAAAATAATCCATAAGGCAAGCCTTCTCGGGATAGATGAGAGAGATATACTTATCCAAAAAGTGCAGCTCGCTCCCATTTCCGGTTACGCCGTCAAGCGCGGCCTTTTCCTTGATCAGCTCCTCCAGGGCGCGCTCGTCCGAGGTTGCCCGAAAGCGAGAGGAAACCGCCTTTTTTAAGCACTCCAATGCCTCTGCGGTGGGCAAGAGCTCACGCGCGGGCGCAAAGGATGCTGAGCAGACCGAGGAGATCATGCGTTGCGATTCGGGGTCAAAGATTCCCATTCGGTCGATCTCGTCGCCGAACAGCTCGATGCGGAGAGCATAGGTTCCGTCGCGGCGGTCGCCGTCCCGATCGGTATAGCTGCCGTGAGGCGGGTAAATGTCCAGAATACCGCCGCGCAGAGCGAACTGTCCGGGACTGTCCACCAGATCCGCGCGCAGAAATCCTGCATCGGAGAGGGCCCTTGCGAATCGCGGCAGATCTAAGCGATCCTCCTCACCGATCGATTGCGTGGTTTCCAGCAGACGGTCACGGGGGATCGTATAGCCGAGCAGGGCGTCGGGCGTGGTGAGAATGACGTCGAAGCTTCCGCACAGGAGGCCGGACAACACGCGAAGCCTCTCATGCTCATACTCATGGGAGGCGGTCATGTTATAGAAGGTGAGATCCCTTGCCATATAGAAGGCAGAGCGGATACCGTTGCGCTCCAGGGTCGCGCCGATGCGGACGCAATCCTTTTCCTCCGAGCAAACGAGGAGGGCGCATTTTTTCTGCCGAAGCGAAAGGGTATCCTTCAGCAGCGTGACGAGAAAGGCGTCGGATGCCCCCTCGCAAAGGCCGCTTGCCAGAATGGGGAGCGGCTTTCGCTCGCGGAAGTCACGCTCAACGGCGCGCAGAAGCTGGCGGTATTCGGGATCCAGTTGAATGCATTGCGACAGAATGCTCATAGGCGGTTCTTCTCCTTGCTGTGAGAGGGAAGGGGATCACGCATCCGCGGATTCGGGGGTGTAGGAATTGCAGATCTGCATGGCGGCGTCAAAATCGCCGTCCAGGATCTTGGCAACGCCCTCCCATGCCGTGGGGAAGGCTCCGGTAAGACGGGTCATGTCCTCCTTGGGAAATACCGAAAGAACCCAAGAGGCCATATCGTAGTCGGGGTGCGGCTTTGCTCCAACGCCCATGCGCAGACGCGTAATGGCGTCGGTGCCCATGCAGACGATGATGTCGTTGAGCCCCTTCTGACCTCCGGCACTTCCCTTGCGACGGACGCGCATTTTTCCGGGGGCTAAGGCGGTGTCGTCCGAGATCACGAGGATGTGATCGGGTGCGATCTTATAGAAGGCGGCGGCCTCCTGTACAGCAAGCCCCGAGGCGTTCATCATGGTCTGGGGCTTCATCAGAAGCACGCGGTGTGTTCCGATCCGTCCCTCGCCGCAGAGCGCTTGAAAACGCGCGCGGTCAATGCGAATGCCAGCGCGTTCGGCGATGCTGTCAATGGTCAGAAAGCCGGCGTTGTGACGGGTGTTTTTGTATTTGTCGCCCGGATTTCCAAGCCCCACGATCAGCCAGGAAATCGGCTCG
>JAFOGE010000075.1 GCA_017386965.1 Clostridia bacterium | reverse complement strand
CGAGGAGGAGTGCCTGTTTCCGCACAAGCCGATCCGTATGCGCCGTTTTGTGGAAACTGCGCGGATGCACGCTCTGCGCGAGGACCTGAATCATGCCGAGCGAATGAAGCGCGCCATGCTGGCAGGGGCGCTTACCTCCTTGGAGGAGGTCAGGACCGTGCATTTTCAACTGGAATCCCTCTATATGGATGCGATGGATTTTTCTGCGAAGGAGGCTTTTACAAAGGATTTCTGCGACATGCTTTTTTCGAAAAAATAAAGGCGTGCTCTTGCAAAAAAAGAAAAAACGTGTATAATAGAGGAGAGAAATCAAAAAACGCGGAATGCTTTGGAAGGGAGCGTGTGAAAATGAAGGTCCTGCTTTTTGCCCTGAACGGATCCTGGGCGCATTCCAATCTTGCGATCCGTTGTCTGCGTGCCCCGCTGGAGCAGGAGGGCTTTTCGGTCACACTTGCGGAATATACGCTTCGCGACCGTACGGCGCATATTCTGGAGCATTTGCATCGGGAGGCGGCCGACGTCTACGGATTCTCCTGCTATATATGGAATCTCCAACAGACACTCGCGCTTGCCGAGGCCCTCAAGATTCTTCGTCCGTCGGCGCGGATCGTCCTTGGCGGGCCGGAGGTGTCCTACGGAGCGGAGCGCTTCTCCGAATTGAATTTTATCGATGCGATCGTCTGCGGAGAGGGCGAGGAGGCGATGCTGAGGCTTTGCCAAAGCATCCGCGACGGGAAGCCGTTTGAGCGCATCGTAGAGGGAACCCCCTCCTCCGCTTGGGTGCAGGAGGAAGGAATGCTCTATCGCACGGGAGAACAAACGGGAGGGATCCTCTACTACGAATCCTCGCGCGGTTGTCCGTATTCCTGCGCATATTGCCTCTCCTCTGCCACGAAAGGGGTTCGCTTCAAAAGCGTTGCGAAGACCCTTGGCGACCTGGAGGCCTTCGAGCGTGCGGATACCAATTGCAGAATCATCAAGCTTGTAGACCGCACCTTTAACGCCGATGTTGCGCGCGCGAACGCGATCTGGCGTGCGTTACTGGATGAAAAATATACAAAGCACTATCATTTTGAGGTTTGTGCCTCGCTTCTTGACGAGGAGAGCTTTGCGATCCTATCCGCCTTTCCAAAGGGAAAGATCCAGCTGGAGTTCGGTCTGCAAAGCACCAATGAGAAAACCCTCGCGGCAGTATCCCGGCATCTGCGTCCCGAGGCGGTGATCGAGGCGGTCCGACGGATTCACCAAATGGGGAATATTCACGTGCATCTGGATCTGATCGCAGGGCTGCCCTATGAGAGCTATGCCCGCTTTGCGGAATCCTTTGATGCGGCTTACGGATGCTGCGATCTTTTGCAGGTCGGATTCCTGAAGCTCTTGCACGGAACCGCCCTGCGGGAGCGAGCCGAGGAATACGGATACCGTTTCTTGCCATATCCTCCCTATACGGTTTTGGAAAACAAATGGATCTCCTATGCGGAAATGCAAAGGCTTTCCCATATGGCGGAAACGCTGGAGCGCTACCTGGAGAGCGGGCGCTTTACGCATACGCTCTATTTAATCACCCCTTATATGCGATCCCCCTTTCGCTTCTGGGAGGGATTGACCGCCTTCCTCAAGGAGCAGGATCCGCGTCCCTTGCAGAAGCTCTCGCAGCCGGATGCCTTTCGGTATCTGCTGGCGTATGCGGAGAGGGAATTTCGGGAGATCGATCCGGCAGAGCTTTGCAGAATGCTTTGCGCGGATTTTTCGATGCACGAGCACAAAAATCCACCGGCCTTTCTTTCAATGAATCGTTGACAAGAAAGATGCGATGTGGTATAATATCCCTTGCTTTGTAAAGAAAATCATTGTCAGAAAAGAAAGGAAAACGAAGAGTATGGAAACAACGTTGGTCGTTTTGGCAGCCGGCCTTGGAAGCCGCTTTGGTGGCAATAAGCAGATCTCCCACGTGGGTCCTCACGGTGAGATCCTGATGGAGTATTCCATCTACGATGCGATCGAGGCAGGCTTTTCGCGGATCGTCTTTATTTTGAAGGAAGAAATGGTCGATCTGGTTCAAAAAACCGTAGGCGACCGCATCCGTGACCGTGTAGAGGTTGCATACGCCGTACAGGACAGCTCTACCATCCCTGCATGGTATTCCATCCCCGCGGAGCGGACCAAGCCCTTTGGAACGGTTCATGCGGTGCTTTGCGCCAAGGACGTCATTCGCGGCCCCTTTGCAACCGTCAATGCGGATGACTACTACGGCAAGGAGGCCTTCCGCATCATGCACGATCTGCTTTGCAATCTTCAGACCAAGGAGCAGGCCGGAATGGTGCCCTATATCCTCGGAAACACGATGAGCGAGAACGGCGGCGTTACCCGCGGCGTTTGCGCCATCAAGGACGGATACCTTGATCACGTGGTGGAAACGCATGAGATCCACTATGATGAAAGCCACAAAATTATTGGAGAATTCGGTGAGCTGAGCGGCAAGGAAATGGTTTCGATGAACATTTGGGGCTTCCGTGCGGAGCTTCTGGAGGACATGCAGACCTACTTTGAGGATTTCCTGCGCGCCATCCGTCCCGAGGACATCAAGGCAGAGTGCTTGCTTCCCATTATGGTCAACGAGTTCTTGGAGCAGGAGAAGATCTCCGTGCTGTGCAAGAGCTCGCCCGATCGTTGGTTTGGAATTACCTATAAAGCAGATAAGGAGGCCGTCGAGGAGGAGCTTCGCCAGCTTCACGCAAACGGCACGTATCCCGATTCGCTCTATGCAAACTGATTCTTCCCGCAAAAGGGGATCAGAGTCCCGCACGGGCGGATCCGTATCGCCCTACCGCTACCCGGACGGGTTTTGGGAGGGTGTTCCGGTAGGACTTGGGTATTTTCTGGTTTCCTTCGGCTTTGGGATCACGGCAGTGGGGCAGGGCTTACGCTTTTTGGAGGCCCTGCTCATTTCCATGACGAACGTGACGTCGGCCGGACAGGTGGCAGGCGTAACCGTGATGATGACGGCCGGCACGATCCTGGAAATGATCCTGACACAGCTGGTCATCAACGCCAGATACTCTCTTATGGGAATTTCCTTGACGCAAAAGCT
>JAFOGE010000074.1 GCA_017386965.1 Clostridia bacterium | reverse complement strand
GAAGCCGAAAAAAGTGAGTCGAAGAGCATCTGCCTTGCCCGAGAAAGAGCAATAGCAAAAAACCGGCGGCCTGACCGACCAGCGTTGCCATGGATGCCCCTCCGATTCCCATGTTCAAGCCGAAGATAAAGAGCGGATCGAGCAGAATGTTGAGAAGATTTCCAACGGAAAAGCCGATGGCTGCCTTCCACGGATTTCCCTTTGCCCGAAGAAGCTGAGCGAGTGCAACAGAGCCGCAGAGGAAGGGCGACGCAGGAAGGAGATTGCGAATATAAATGATGGATGCGGAAAAAATGCTTTCGTCCGCACCGAGAAGCCGCACGAGAGGATGCAAGAGGAGGAGGCCGATCCCAAGGATCGTGCAGCCCGTTGCAAACGCGCCGATCAGCGCGCAGGAGGCATAGGCGGAGGCTTCCTTTGCTCTGCTTGCACCAAGAGAAGCGGAAACGAGGCATCCACCGCCCGTACCAAAGGTGAAGCCGACTGCTTGAAACAATGCTTGAAGCGTAAAGGCAACGCCGATGGCCGCGCCGGCGGTTGCATCCAGATTTGAAACGAACCATGCGTCCGCAAGATGGTAAGCGGAAGTGCTTAACAGAGCAAGGATTGTTGGGATTCCGAATTTCAGAACCGACAGTCGGATTTTTGCATCACTGTTTTCTTTTTCTTTCCTTCTATGGATCGATTTTTGCATTTTTTCACCTACTCTTTGCGTTTTCTTTAGTATGTGTAGAGGTGCAGATGTTCAAACGAAAACGCATTTTGCAAAAGTTATCCGGAAATCCAAAAAAAGACTTGATTATTTTTGAAAAATGGTATATAATGTATGTGTTATATTGATTTTTTCTTCAGGAGGTTATTATGTTAGTATCGGCAAAGGAAATGCTCGACAAGGCCAAGGCCGGCCATTATGCAGTTGGGCAGTTCAACATTAACAATTTGGAGTGGACCAAGGCAGTCCTTTTAACTGCGCAGGAGCTGCAATCTCCCGTGATTCTCGGTGTTTCCGAGGGTGCCGGCAAGTATATGTGCGGATTTAAGACGGTTGCAGATATGGTTAAGAATATGATCAATGAGCTTAAGATCACCGTTCCCGTTGCACTGCATCTGGATCACGGCTCCTACGAGGGATGCTACAAGTGTATTGAAGCCGGATTCTCGTCCATCATGTTTGATGGATCTCACTATCCGATCGATGAGAACGTAGCAAAGACGAAGGAGTTGGTCGCAGTCTGCGCAGAAAAAGGTCTTTCTCTGGAGGCAGAGGTTGGCTCGATCGGCGGTGAAGAGGACGGCGTTGTTGGCATGGGCGAGTGCGCAGATCCCAACGAGTGCAAGATGATCGCGGATCTCGGCGTGGACATGCTGGCTGCCGGCATCGGTAATATTCACGGCAAGTACCCCGCAAACTGGGCAGGTCTTTCCTTTGAAACCCTTGCTGCGGTTTCCGAAAAGGTTGGAGCAATGCCTCTGGTTCTTCACGGTGGAACCGGTATCCCCGAGGACATGATCAAGAAGGCAATTTCTCTTGGCGTTTCCAAAATCAACGTCAATACCGAGTGCCAGCTTTCCTTTGCGGCTGCAACCCGTGCTTATATCGAGGCAGGCAAGGATCTCGAGGGCAAGGGATTTGACCCCAGAAAGCTGCTCGCTCCCGGCGTGGAAGCCATCAAGGCAACCGTCAAGGAGAAGATGGAGCTTTTCGGTTCTGTTGGAAAAGCATAAGCTTGTTCAAGATAGAAAAAGAACGTCGGCCAAATGCATGTGTATTTGGCCGACGTTCTTTTTTTATTCTGTTATACCAAAAGGCCGCAAAATAGCAGCAAGACGATCAGGAAGGAGAAATTCAAGGCCGAGAACTTTACTAAATAAGAGCCGATTCTCCCGGGATTGTGCTTGCTATACTCACGGAAGGTGATCAGACTGGCAAGGGAGGCGATGATTGTTCCGGTTCCGCCAATGTTCACGCCAAGGAGCAGGGAGGGATAATCTCCCGTAAATTGCGAAAGCAGGATCGCGGTTGGTACGTTACTGATGATTTGGCAGGAAAGCGCACTTACCAGGAGCGTATTCTTTTCCAGAAGAGCCGAAAACAGATCGTTCACCGCAGGTACTCTGGCGAGGTTTCCGGAAAAGATGAAGAAGCAAACAAAGGTAAGCAGAAGAGGGTAATCCACCATTCGGAGGGCCTTGCGGTCCAACCAAAGCAGTGCCGCCGGAATCACGATCAGTCCGATTTGATAGGGGATGATCCGAAAGACAATCACGATTGACAGCACAAAAAGAATCAAATAGACCAGCGTGCGCTTGACCGGCAGGCGAGTTTCGCAAGGCTCTTTGATCGAAAGCGGTTCCTTCGGAAAAAACAGGCAGCAGAGGGTAATCAGAGCGATTGCTGCCAAAAAGGGCAGGAGCATGATCCACATAAATTCATCCGTAGGAATCTGAAACTTGGTGTAAATATAGAGATTCTGCGGATTTCCAAAGGGGGTCAGCATGCCGCCGAGGTTTGCGGCGATGTTTTGCAGAATGAAAACAAACGCCATGTGCTTTTCCTTTCCGGTGGAAGAAAGAACAAAATATCCAAGTGGTAGAAAGGTCAGCAACGCCATATCGTTGGCGATGAGCATGGAGCCGATGAAGGTGATATAGACGAGTGTTAAAACGGAGGTGCGCAGATTTCCGGTGGAGTCTACGATTTTTCTGGCGAGGATCGTAAAAAAACGAATATTTTTCAGAGCGCAGACGACTGCCAGCACGCAAAACAGGCAGGTCAAGGTTTTCCAATCAAAATAGGATGCATACTGTGCATCCGGAGGTACGATGCACATCGTTAAGATGGCCGCAATCGCCGCGACCGTCAAGACGATATTTTTACGGATCCATAAACCGACGGGGTATATGTATTCCCACAGGGGAATGTGATGATGAGAATGCGGCGGGCGTAAGACCTTTTGGTGCTGCATATGAGAAGCCCCCTTTCATGGAATGCCATCCAAAAATACACGAACCCGTTCATTATACAATAGGATGTTTGGTTTGTCAAGACGTTTTTCAAAAAAAGAGAAAGGAGGTGTCCCCAATGCAGAAAGCATTTGGCCAACACCCCCTTTGGGGTTATTCTATGGAAACGGGAACCAAATCCCCTAACGGGAGGGAGTAAATATAGATCTCATCCGGGAGCCTTCCGTACAGATGTTCAACGGCCTTGGCGTAGCATTGAAGCTGGCTTCTGTGGCGCGTAGAGAGCATTTGAGCGGCAAGCCTTGGATTACGGCATTCTTCCTCTGTCAGGGCATCTGTTTTGTAGTCGATGAGCAGAAGCCGTCCATCCTCCATCGAAAGCAGACAGTCGATCGAGCCTTGTACAAACAGATCTTGATCGCGGAGTTGCTCCTGTCGCTCGGGATTTTGTGTAAAGGAGGACATGGGAAGAAACAGATTGAAGGTCTTTTCCCTGTGGATCTCCTTGGCTTTGCCTATCCAATCCATCAGCCGACTCGTGCGGAAGCGCTCCAGCTGCGTTCGGTTTAAGAGCTCGGCAGTGCGTTCTCCGATAAATCCCATGGAAAGCAAGCGCTCGCACTCCGCAGCCACTCCGCGCTGAAGCAAATGCGGATAGTCGCAGAATTCCAGGAAGGTGTGCGTTGCGGTTCCGATCTCGGCCGCAGACGGCTTTTTGGATTTGAGCAAGACGGAATCAAAGGAGCGGTCGGCAGATTCCATTAAGCGGATCTGTGCATCCAGCGCGGCTTGACGGTCCTCCTCGTCTATGAAAAGATCGAGCAGGGAAGGCGTCAGCTTCGATGCCGCTATTTTAACGGGAAGCCCCTCCAAAAAAGCGCGCGGATAGACGAAGGCGTTCTCCCTTGTAAGCGTGCTTGCATATCTCCCAAGGATTCCATGCAGCTGCGGAGCAGAAGGAGGTGCTGTCACCGTCGGTAACGGCGCTTGCTCCGCTTCGGGATTTGCAGCGGACTGATCCATCCACTCCGCAAAGGAGCCGTAGGGATGGTGGAAAAGCAGATGGGGATAGGCCTCGAGGATGCGGGAGGGAGCAAAGCTTGCGGCAAGGACCCAAGCCAGGGGGCTTTCGCAGCGCAGGATGGAATTTCGATCTCCTGCATGGATCAGCCTTGCATTCTGTACGGCCGTTTCCCACATGGCGCGCAGTGTTCCGCTGACATAGAGGCGTTCTCTCGCGCGCGTTAAGGCAACGTATAGAGAACGGATGTTTTCTTCCGCCTGCTCATTCGCGGTTGCCAAAATGACCGACGTGCGCAAAGCGGTATTGTTGCTTTCCCCGGTTTCCGGATCATAGAGCTTGGTTCCGCAACCGATTTCGCGGTGATACAGGAGCGTTTTTCGACTATCCTGTCGGTTGAAGGATGCACCGCAGGAGGCAAAAAAGACAACGGGGAATTCCAGCCCCTTGGAATGATGCACCGTCATGATCGTGATTGCTTTTTCTGACTTTCGAAAGCCTTCGGCAGAAGCGTTTCCGCTCTCGGCAATATCGTCAAGATGTCCTAAAAATCCGTACAGTCCGCACCAGGAGGTGCGCTGATAGATGCGTGCCTGCTCGTAAAGATAAAGCAAAACGGCGTCCTTGGAATACGGCTTAAGTGCATCCTCCAGATAGAGGGTTCTCAAAAGGCGATCGGCGGGCTCCTCGGTGGAAAGCGCGTGCAGATGGTTCAGCCAAGCAACCGTTTTTGCGCATTTTGCCGAAAGATGCTCTTCATCCGCAGGGGTACTTGCGAGGGCTTGCATGGAATCAAACAGAGAGCTTGCCGAGTCGGAGCGAGAACGGATATGGGAAAGCTCCTCCAACGTATATTCGGAAAGCGGAGAGAGCAGAAATTCCGAGAGCGGAAGATCACGGTACGGGTTGTCGATGGCACGCAGGAGATTGCGCATATCCACCATCAATGCTTCCTCAAAGAGGTTCTTGGATGCAGCACTTGCCACCGGAATCTGCAACGCCTCCAGCGCGTCTGCATAGGCTTTTCCGTGATTCTTGTAGCGAACAAGGATTGCAATGTCGGAGGCGGTGATCGGATTTCCATTCTCCAAGCGCTCCTCTTGGAGCAGCCTCTGAATTTCGTGGGCCACCCAAAGAGCCTCCTCTTGGACTTCGGGTTCTTCGGCCTCTTTCTTCGCATCCTTGGACCTTTTGGGCGGGGCATCAAAGACGTGTACCTCAACCGGAACGGGATGCTCCGGCAATGGATTGTCAGCTGCTGGCTTGGAGCAGATCAAATCGTCCTCCGGACGGTATCCGACGCTTTGCTCGCAGGCAGAAAACAGGAAGTCGCAAATGCGATTCGTGAAGTCAATGACGGGACGGCTGCAACGGAAATTTTCGGACATGAAAACGCAGATCCCACGGGCAGCATCGGCAGCCTGCTCGTGATAAAGCGGAAATGCACGCCGATAATTTGCAAAGATCGACGGCTCACTTCCGCGAAAACGGTAGATGCTTTGCTTAATATCACCGACCATGAAGCGGCAGTTTTCGCCGATGCGCGCAAAAATGCGGTCCTGCATAAAATCCACGTCTTGGTATTCATCAATATAAACGGCGTCATATTGGGAAGCGAGTGATCTTGCAAATTCGGAGGGGGAGCCATCGGGATTGTTCAGAAGGCCGTAGAGCATTGCTCGGACGTCATCGTATTCCAAAATCCCGCGCGCTTTTTTCTCGGATAGCAGCCTTGCTCGGTATTCCTGAAAGAAGGTGTAAAGAATCTCGCAGAAGGAAGCGGTTTCCAGCATCTGCGCAGAGATCGTTTCCGGAGTCCATTGGAGATATTCCTGCACCTTCTCCTGTTCGGACTTGAATTTGGTTCGCCAATTCTGGTATTCTACCAATGCGTCCGGCTTGTCCTTGACACGGGGGAATGTTCCTCGGATGAAGGATGCAGCCACCGTTGAGGCTTGCAAATAATCCTCTTTTTCCAGGCTCTCCAACATGCTTTGACAATACCCGAGATCCGAGGAAAGGAGGCCAGATGCCTTTGCATAGACCTCCGGAGCGCTTGCGATGGACCGGTCGAGATCCGTCAGCGTTGCGAGATAAATGCGGAACTGCTCGACCAAATGCGAAAGGATCGCTTTGCCGTAGGAGGATTGGAAGAAGTCCTTGTCTGCATCCCGACGAAGACGCCTTGCCGATTCGGCAAGTAGGTCGATCCCCTCGGGATAGGAGGCGAAGGAGCGTTGAAAGTCCAGGAGTGCCTGATTCAAAAGGCCGTCGCTTCGATTGGACATCAAATGGTCTAAGGCGCAAGCGAATGCATTTTGACGGATGGCCGAAAAGCCATCGGCGTTTTTCGGAGCGTGACGGTGATAGTATTCCTCGATCAAGCCGTCCAGGATTTCGTTGGCAAGTGGCGCGATCTCACTCTCATCTGCGATGCGAAAGGATGCCGGGATATTGAGAGCTTCAAAGTTGGATCGGACCGCCCGTTGGAAGAAGGAGTCGATCGTGGAGATCTGTGCGCTTCCAAGGAGAAAAAGCTGGCGCTGCAAGCGTTCGTCATTTGGATTTGCCGCCATCGCTTCGCTTAGGGCAGCGGCAATACGCCCCTTCATTTCGCCTGCGGCAGCGCGGGTAAAGGTAACGATCAGCATGCGGGAAAGATCTCCTTGCCGCATAGGATCGGTCAGAGAACGAATGATCCGCTCCGTCAGAACGCTGGTTTTTCCCGAGCCGGCGGCTGCAGATACCAGAACGGTTTTCTGATAGTCCTTCATAGCCGCTTCCTGGGATGTGGTCCATATTCTCGCCATGCGTTTTCTCCTTTCACTCGTGATATGCGCGGTCGCAATGATCGCGGACAGGGCAGAACATACACGCCTCCTTCGAGGGCGTTTTTTCTGCATCGCCTCGCAGGATCCGTTCTGCGACGGATCGGACGGCTTCCTTCATGGATTCTGCCAAAGTGTTGATCTCCTCTGCGCTTTGCACGGATAATTTTTTGATAAACTGCTTCTCATTGGTCCGGTCTGCCTCCTTGCGTACCTCCTCGGCATCCAGGAAGAATCCACTTCGCTGAACGTCGATTTTCCCTTTTTCCGTCACGGCATAAAGGAATTGCGCGCCGGCAGGCGTGTATTGCGCGGGATTGGCAGAAAGCGCGGCGACAAGATAAAGCACGAGCTGAATATCCAGCCCGGAACGCACGTCCTCAATTGCAAAGGAATGCTTGCTGGACTTGTAATCCACTACGCGCAGATAGTGCTTCCCGTCCAAATGCAGCACGTCCACGCGGTCGATCTTACCGCTCAGCGTTACTGTGGAGCCGTCCTTCATGGTCAGCCTTACGGGCGGAAGTCCGTCGGGACCGCCTTTTCCAATGACCTGCTCAAATGCGAA
Source organism: Clostridia bacterium (assembly GCA_017386965.1). Lineage (GTDB taxonomy): Bacteria > Bacillota > Clostridia > Oscillospirales > CAG-272 > UMGS1865. The sequence goes on along the minus strand of JAFOGE010000074.1, from coordinate 7,873 downwards.
GGGCGTAAAGCCGGTGTTCCCAAGCTCCCTTAAGATCTCCTCCAGCATGCGGAGTGCAAGCTTGCGAAGACGGGAGAAAAGGTGTAAAAGGCGGCGGTCCATGTTTTCCTGAGGGATCGGACAAACCTCGCCGAGATAGCTTTCCATGATCTGATCCGCCAGAGCTTGCGCCTCCTCCCAAGAGGGGAGCCGGAAGGATCCGTCCTCGAAAAGTGAGGCGCGCAAAAGCTTTTCAAACACATGATGCAGGAAGGTTCCGTCATCGGCATAGCCGGGAGTGGAGTCCTTCTTTTCGCGCAGATGCAGTCGATATGTGCTGTAATAAGAATAGGGACACAGCACAAAGGTATGGATTTTGGACTGGGAAAGCGGAAGGTTGGTTCCCACGGAGGAAGGCTCGACAGACATCTTCTCAGGCTCGGACGGCGTTTGGATCGTCTTTGGGCTTGGAAGCATACTGCGGTCAAAGATTTCGGGATCACGGGAGTTGAGCAGCAGCCTGATGCGTTGAAAGGCCAGGGAGGGCGTTTTTGCAGATCCGTCCGGAAGAAGAAGCGGATGAGAGATCATCAGCTTCTCTGTGGGTTTTGTTACCGCACGATAGACGTAGAAAAGCTCCTCGGAGTTTTGAATGCTCTCGCGGGAGTCCAGAAGGATTCCGACTTCCTCCAAAATAGACTTGTCCGATTCGGAAAGCATTCCGCTATCCGTGATCGCACGTGGGAATTCTCCTTCACAAAGGCCTAACAGAATCGTTGCGCGAACGTTTTCAACACGCAAGGTTGCGGCAGAGCCGATGATCACACAATCGTGTACGTTCGGAACGGATCCAAGATCACTGGAGGAGAGAAGGAGTGAGATCGCGGAGAGGAATTCCTCCGCAGAGAGCCGGGTTTCGGGGAGGAGATCGACCATCCCTGTTAAGGTGTCGGTCAAAAAGCGATAGAGGCGAACCGATTCGCCTGCTTGACGGAGCCGTCCCTTTTCAATCTCTTTTTTTGCTTGTGCAGAAAGGGCTTCGGGAATGGAAAGCTCCATCAAATAATCGTAAAGAGCACTGCAACGATCCTTGACGAGCCCCGAGGATCGCATGCGGATTGCCAAGCGGCGAAGAGGCTCGATCAGCGTCTGTCGCGCACGGTTTGCCGCTTGTAAAATCTCTTCGGCGCGAGGCGAACGGGTGGTTGTCAGTCCGTCCGGATTCATGCTCCAAACGGGATCTAAAAATCGTGAGCCGCTGATGTGCCAGGTTTCGCAATACTCTTCAAAGAGGGCGATGTCCTTCTGATCAATTCCGGAAAGGCCGGTCTTGGCCAAGGTCATGATGTCCTTTACATGATAGTTCCTTGTGACGGCGCGAAGCGCAGAAAGGATCAGACGAACCAAGGGCTTTGCGGAAAGGTCGGTGCGTTCCGAGAGAAAGTAGGGAATTTTGTGACGCTCCAAGGCGGCATCCAATACACCGCGGTAGATCTCCGGATCACGGACGATCACCGCAATATCACCGTAGAGCATACCGCCCTGTACCCAATCCAGAATTTGCAGAGCCGCGGCCTCCGCTTCCTCGTAAAGATTCGTACAGTTGAGGATCGTTACGGCATCGCCTGCTTTTGCATTGGTATCGATCTTGGAATCAAAGCGCCAAAGATCGCGCTCCAAAACGCGAAGCGCTTCGGGACGCCCTTCGGTCCTTCCCGGCAGGACCGTACGCTCAACGGGAATTGCAACGGCGTTTGCGAGAGAACGCAGGCGATTTGCCGTACAGATCACGCTTTCGAAGTGCGGGAGGCGCGATGTAAAGTGATCGGCACAAAGCGTGACCGTAACGCAGGGCGATTGCTTGAGAAGCTGCTTCAATACGTCGTATTCCTGTGTTGTAAAGCTTGTAAAGGAATCGATATAGATATGACAGTCAGCGAAGCAGGAGAGCTTCTCCAGCTTTTTTGCCATGCGAGAAAGACGGTCGGACGGATCCTCTCCAAAGGCATCCAAGAGCTTTTGGTGATAGACCGAATCCACCAGTGCGATGTCGAGAAGCTTTCGTTGCAACGGAGAATCTGTTGGAAGATTTCGGGCGGCAACTTCCAATTCCTCGGCGGTGATTCCGCTGCTCCGCAGCTCAACGATCGTCTGCATCATAAGAGCGGAGAGCGTACTGTCCTCACGCGCATTGCCGTTGTATTGATGGAGTGTAGAGGAAAGCTCGCGCAGGGTGTCCCACATCAGAAGGGTTCTCATGCCGGGATTCAGCGCATTTTGAACAACGCCTCCCGCCAAACGGAAAACGGCATCGGCAAGGCGTGAAAAGCTTGCAACCTCAAAATAGCGACCGGCAGATTGCGGCAGGAATGCGACAAAGTCCTGTTCGCTGAAGTAGGCTTGCTGCTCGGGTACAAGCAGAATGCACCGCCTTTGTGCCTCGATATCTGCGCGGATCTTTTCTTTCAGGAGCGCGGTTTTTCCGGAGCCGGAGGGACCGCAGATCAGATGAAGCATCAGCTATGATCTCCTTTCTTGGTTTCTTCCTCCAAGAGGATCAGGTTGCGGCGGACGGTTTCGCGCGGTCGCCAGGAATAGGCGCGTTCTGCAAAGAAATCCTCCTCCATTTCATCCAAAACGGAAAGGGTAAGATGGGAAACCGTTTTCTCGTAAAAGTAGGGAATGGGAGTATAGAGCGTTCCCGCTTCCTTGGCTTTTTTGGTATGTGGACAGACCTCCTGGCAGAGATCGCATCCCCAGGCAGAGCCGAATTTTTGAATGGTTGCGCTCTCTCCAGAGGTAAGAATCCCTTTCTTTTGTGTCAGTGCCGAAAGGCAAATGCCGCATTCCTGCATGGGGCATTTCTCGCGGCAAAGTCCGCAATCCTCGCAAAAGGCAGGCTCCAACACCTGTGTCGGCAGGAGAAGATCGGTAAGGATTTCCCCTAAAAAAACGTAGGAGGAATAACGCTCGGTCAAGAGCAGACCGTTTTTGCCGATTCTGCCAAGGCCGGCGCGTGCTGCGGCATCAATTTCGGCAATGGGAGAATGATCTGCAAATCCGACAAAACGGTTCTCCGGATAGGCTTTTTCAAGTTGGGGTAAGACATTATGATAGAGCGATTCAAAGAAATCGTGATAGTTGCGTCCAACCGCGTAGGCTGAAACGTTTCGCAGGGGATCGTCACATGCGGGAGTAAAATAGGGAACTGCTAAAAGGATGGCACTCCCATCCGCGATCCCCGTCTTCTCCAAAAGATAGGGCTTTGTGATCCGACAAGCAGAAAGAGGGAGGATGCCAAAGCAATCTATGTGATTTTTTTGTAAAATTTCCGATAAAAATGCAAACATCTCTTCCTCTTTTCGTGATTTTATGATATAATATATACAATTATTGATCTATTAGCTCTATTATAGCAAAAAAACGCTGAAAATACAAGATCATAAGACATTTTTCAGCCTTTTTTTCATTCCTCTTCATTCGCTTATCACATTCCAAAGATATACTGAAAAAAATCTCAAAGCGGAGGCTTTCAAAATGTACGAGCAAAATCAACAGAATAGCTTTGACTTTTCAGATAAGACTTCCCATAATCGGGGAGAAGCAATGGAACCGCAAACGGCGGAATATGTGTTTTCAGAAGGATGCGCAAGAAGAGCCCCTGAAAGGGCAGGACACGCGCGAAGTGGCAAGGGAGTATTAAAGCTTGGCTTGCTCTGCTTCCTTTGCGTTGCACTCTCCTTTGGAGCGGGCTTTGGCGGTGCATTCCTTGCGATTTCCCTCCGGCAGGAAGATCCCGTCTATGCTCCTCCGGAGAATTCCGACCTCTTGCACCAGAATCCGGACAGCATCATTTCCGTTGATCCCAACCCGGACAAATCGATCTATGGCTCTGCCGGAGAAGATGCGTTTGCCGTTTCCGGAGTAGCGCAGATGGTGCAGAATTGCGTTGTAGAGATCGACGTTACCATCGAAGGGACCTCGATCATGGGCGCGTCCATTAAAGCAACCGCTTCCGGAAGCGGAGTCATTATCTCTGAGCTTGGGTATATTGTTACCTGCAATCACGTGGTCGAGGATGCAACCTCGATCGTTGTGACTCTTGCATCCGGCTCTCAGTATGAGGCATCCATAGTGGGCTATGACGACAGAAGCGATCTTGCAGTGATCCGCATTGACCCGAAGGAGCAATTAACGGCCGCGGAGCACGGAACCAGCGCAAGCCTTGTCGTCGGCGAAAAGGTCGTGGCAATCGGGAATCCGCTGGGAACGCTCGGAGGAACGGTTACGGATGGAATTATCAGTGCAACTGCAAGAGAGATTCTTGCGACTGACGGAACCGCGATGACTCTTCTGCAGACCAATGCGGCAATCAATTCCGGAAATTCGGGAGGAGGTCTTTTCAACCTGAAGGGGCAGCTGATCGGCATTGTCAACGCGAAGTATGCCGCAGAAGGGATTGAGGGGTTGGCATTCGCCATCCCGAGCGATCATGCACTGGAGATCGAAAAGGACTTGATCCAATACGGCTACGTTCGCGGCGTTCCGGATGCTGGTCTGGATACGATTGATGTCACTGCTGAGAACTGGCGATACTATTACCAAAAATTAGGAATAGAGGATTTGGGGGTCTATATCGTAAATTCGATTCACACGCCCGAATTGCAATACAAGGATCACATCGTTTCGATCAACGGCATCCGTATTAATTCATCGGATCAGATCGAGGATATCGTTTCGGAATGTCAGGTAGGAGATACGATCACCGTTGAGGTGATTCGAAACGGGGACACCTTAACCGTTTCCTTTGCCTTGCAAGAGTATATACCGGAAAACCACAAGTAACAATTCCTCCCGAGTCTGTTCTCTCAGGATATAGAAAGGAATTCAAAAGATGTACCATATTTTAGTAGTGGATGACGAAGCGCGCATTCGGGCCATTATCCGCAAATATGCGGAATTTGAAGGTCACACCGTTACAGAGGCTTCGGACGGAATGGAAGCCGTTTTGCTTTGCAGAAAGAACACATACGATCTGATCATCATGGATATTATGATGCCGGAGCTGGACGGCTTTTCCGCTTGCCGCGAAATTCGGAAAACGGCTCAGACACCGATCATCATGCTTTCTGCACGCGGCGAGGAATACGACCGTATCAACGGCTTTGAGGTAGGGGTTGACGATTACGTTACAAAGCCGTTTTCACCAAAGGAGCTGATGCTCCGCGTCGACGTGATTATGAAGCGTATGAACCGCACGCAGGGGGCTTCTGCTGCTGAGAATCGGCATGAGATCGTCGAGCTGGATGGCGGCGGGCTTCGGGCGGATATTACCGCGCGTTTGGTGTTCATTGACGGAGAGCGCGTTGATATGTCGCCAAAGGAATACGATCTGTTCTTCTTTCTGCTCGCCAACCGAAACATTGCTCTTTCCAGAGAAAAGCTGCTTTGCGAGGTCTGGGGATTCGATTTCTACGGGGATGCAAGAACGCTGGATACGCACATTAAGCTTCTTCGTAAGAGCCTTGGAAGATATAACAAATACATCGTCACCCTACGTGGCGTAGGCTATCGTTTTGAGGGAATATGACAGGTAAGACAAGGAGAAAGCCGCTCTTCCCAAAAGGCGTAAGCATTTGCTGGAAGCTGGGGAGCTATCTCTTTGCGCTTTTGGCAATTCTCTTGGTGATCCTGTTCGGATCCCAGGTTCTGCTTTCGGATCTTTTTTTTGAGCATATTCAAAAGCAGGAAATGCAGCGTATGGGAAATGCGCTGGCACAGAGTATTGAGCAACCGAATCTGGAGCTTTTGGCATATGATGCGGCAGTTGATTCTGCTGCAAGTGTTATCATCTACCGGATGGAAAAAAACGCATCGGAGGCGACGCAAATCGTTAAGGTGGATTTGCTCGGGGATACCGAGGTTTTCTTTCGAGCCGATCTGGTCAACGAGTATTACCGCAAGGCCGTTCGAAACAACGGCTCTTACATTGGAAAATTCACGATGGGCGGATATGAGGTGGAGGAGGATTTTTGGGACCTTTTCTATCCGAATAGCTACATAAAAAAGGATGACCTGCGCTTGATCTATATCGATCTGGTCATCGGGGTGGACGGCGCTCATTACGTCATGCTGATCAGCTCTGCGCTTTTGCCGATGCAATCCATGGCAAGAACGTGGGAGGTGCAGTTCGTCATCATTTCAATTTTGATGCTTGTGGCGGTTTCGGTGATGGTCTATTTGCTTTATCGAAAAATCTCCAAGCCGTTGATTCAAATGAACGAGGCTGCAAAGCAGCTTGCTCTTGGAAAATACGACGTGGAATTTTCGGGGCAGGGATATCGAGAAACCCGCGAGCTGGCCAATACGTTGAACTATGCATCCAATGAGCTTTCAAAATTGGATCGGCTTCAAAAGGAGCTGATCGCCAATATCTCACACGATCTTCGAACGCCGCTGACCATGATTCGCGGTTACGGAGAGGTCATGCGGGATCTCCCGGGGGAGAATACACCGGAAAATATGCAGATCGTCATTGATGAAACCTCCAGACTTTCCGAGCTGGTGGATGATGTGTTGGATCTTTCTCGCATTCAATCCGGAACGCGAAAGGCGGAGATGAGCGTTTTTTCCATCACCTCGCTCCTTTCGGAGGTAATGGAAAGATACGACGCCTTTACACATCACAAGGGATATCGTATTGATTTTCACTGCAATCAAGATGTTTTGATCTATGCGGATCGGAGCATGGTTCTGCAGGTTTTGTATAATCTGATCAATAACGCTATCAACTACACAGGCAGCGATCTGCTGGTTGTCGTGCATCAAGCGGTTTCCGACGGTCGCGTGCGCATTTCTGTCACCGATACGGGAGAGGGAATCGCCCCCGAGCAAATGCCCTTGATCTGGGATCGATACTACAAGGAGGACAAGGTACATCGCCGTGCCTTGATCGGAACAGGCCTTGGCTTGTCCATTGTAAAAGAAATTCTGGAGCTTCACGGCTTTGCCTATGGTGTCAACAGCACCGTCGGAAAGGGCTCCACCTTTTGGTTTGAATTCGATGAATACACGGAGCAGCCTTCCCGTGCTTTGCACGAGCAAACGGATCTTTAACGGAGGAATGATATCTTGCAAACATCTGTAACCGAGCTTCTCAGGTGTCCGATCTGTGGAGAAAGAATGACTGTGTCAGAGGATCGAAGATCCTGCTTTTGCTTGGGCACAAAGCGTCACTGCTATGACTTTGCAAGAAGCGGATATCTGAACCTCAATCCGCCCACCGGGGGTGCGGGAGATCTGCGCGATGCGATTCGCGCGCGCACTTGCTTTTTAGAGGCCGGATACTATCAGCCACTTGCAGAGAGGCTTGAGGAGATCTTGGAACGGATTCCTTCGGACAGGGTGATGGATGCCGGATGCGGAGAAGGATACTATACCAACCGTTTTGCAAAGGACCGTACCGTTATTGGTGTGGATCTTTCCAAGAACGGAATTGAAGCGGGGGCAAAATCCGCTGCCGCGAAGGCGACCAATGCTTCCTTTGTCGTCGCAAGCTTGTTTGCTTTACCTATTCAGGATGAAAGTCTGGACGTTGTTGTCAATATTTTTGCACCGTGCGCGGAATCGGAGTTTTGCCGCGTGTTAAAGCCCCGGGGACACGTTCTGCTTGTGGCTGCGGGCGAGCAACATCTTTTTGGTCTGAAGGAGCAGCTCTATGAAAATCCATACCGCAATTCCGGCAGGGCCGACTTGCCAAAGGATATGATCTGTGTGGAAAAGACCAAGCTTTCCTATCCTGTCACGGTACGTGGACAGGAGCATATTCAAGCCCTGTTTTCCATGACGCCTTATTATTGGCGAACCTCTCCTGCCGATCGGGCTAAGCTGGCAG
>JAFOGE010000073.1 GCA_017386965.1 Clostridia bacterium | reverse complement strand
TATCCGAGCCTCGATATCATCGCTGGCAACGTGGCCACCGGCCCCGCCGCCGGGGACCTGATCTCTGCCGGCGCGGACGTGATCAAGGTAGGCATCGGCCCGGGCAGCATTTGCACCACCCGCGTGGTGGCCGGCATCGGCGTGCCGCAGATCACCGCCATCATGGATTGCGCCGAGGTGGCCGACAAGTACGGCAAGACCATCATCGCCGACGGCGGCATCAAGTACTCCGGCGACATCCCCAAGGCCATCGCCGCGGGCGCCACGGCCGTGATGATGGGCAGCCTGTTCGCCGGCACCGAGGAGAGCCCCGGCGCCACCGAGATCTACCAGGGCCGCTCCTACAAGGTCTATCGCGGCATGGGCAGCCTGGCCGCCATGGCCGACGGCAGCAAGGACCGCTACTTCCAGGAGGGCCAGAAGAAGCTGGTGCCCGAGGGCGTCGAGGGCCGCGTGCCCTTCAAGGGCCCCCTTGCCGACACCGTGTTCCAGCTGATCGGCGGCCTGCGCTCGTCGATGGGCTACTGCGGCGCGCCCGACATTGAAACCTTGAAGGCAACGGGTCAGTTCGTTCGCATCACCGGTGCAGGTCTGCGCGAGTCCCACCCGCACGACATCAACATCACCAAGGAAGCGCCCAACTATTCCACGCAGGGTTGATCCGAAGACAATCAAAATCCCCCTTCGCTACCATCGCGGAGGGGGATATTCATCCAAAGAGAGGAACGGAAAATTGACGTATACCGTTTTGCGAAGTGATCGAAAAACCGTGGCGTTGCAGATTCGGAACGGAAGCGTGCTTGTGCGAGCGCCGAGGCGGATGAGCGAGGCTGCCATTCGCCAATTTGTAACCCGGCATACGGAGTGGATCGAAAAGCAGCTGGCGCGCCTGGCAGAAAAGGAACGTGCGCTGGGCGAGGTGATCCCACTGACACGTGAGGAGATCTATGCTTTGGCGGAAGAGGCCAGAGTGGAGATTCCCAAGCGGGTGCGTTATTTTGCCGAACGTTTGGGGATTCAGTATGGCCGCATTACCATTCGCAATCAGAGAACACGGTGGGGAAGCTGCTCATCAAACGGCAACCTCAATTTTAACTGTCTTTTGATGCTGGCGCCCCGCGAGGTTTTGGATGCGGTCGTAGTGCATGAGCTCTGTCATTTGAAAGAGATGAACCATTCAAAACGATTTTATGAATATGTTCTGGCTGCTTACCCGGAGTATCACAAATGGAACGGTTGGCTCAAGAAAAACGGTGCCGCTTTGCAAAGAAGAATGCAAGGGTAGGGAATGCTTTGAAAGAAGCATCCGTGATTGGAATCACATTTGAAATGCTTTATATAGGAAAGGAAAGAGAAGGATGAGATCGGATTTGATCGAGCGAATTTTTGCGGAAACCGCATACGTACGCATGGGAGGAAGCAAGGAGGAGCTTCGCACAGCGGAATATTTGCAGAGCGTTTGCGCCGAGCTTGGCCTTTCGGCGCACATGGAGGCTTTTGAGGTGGATATGGCAACCATTCACGAGGCAACGCTTACGGTGGATGGTACAGAGATCCCCTGCCGAGGCTATCTTTGTGCAGGATCCGGTGAGGTAGAGGCACCGCTTTACTATCTGACCGAGGGGGATCGCTATTCGCTTTCTCTCTGTCGGGGAAAGATCGTCCTCTTCGACGGTTATCTCGGATATTGGAGATACCGCGACCTTTTGGACAACGGTGCGGTTGGCTTTATTTCCTACGATGGAAACGTCAATTTTGCGGATCACGATATTGACCAGCGCGAGCTTCGCTCCTACGTGTCCAAGGGCGATAAGATCCCCGGCGTTAACATCAACGCCAAGGATGCCGTTGCCATCATCAACGGAAATGCCAAAACGGCGAAGATCACGCTCCGGCAGGACGAATACAAGGGAAGCTCCCATAACGTGATCGCGGACGTCAAGGGTGAGATCGATCAGCAGATCCTTTTCACCGCGCATTACGATAGCACCTCGCTCTCGCAGGGAGCGTACGACAATATGTCGGGATGCGTTGGACTTCTTTCCATGGCGGAGTATTTTTCCAAGAATACGCCGCGATACAGCATGCGCTTTATCTTCTGCGGAAGTGAGGAGCGCGGACTGCTCGGCTCGAAGGCCTACTGCGAAAAGCACGAGGAGGAGCTGAAGAACGCAGCAC
>JAFOGE010000072.1 GCA_017386965.1 Clostridia bacterium | reverse complement strand
TGGATGGGCGCCGCCTGGCGGCGGGGCTATCGCGTGCTATCGCACGGTGCGCATCCGTTTCGTGTCGCGAAACGCGCTCACGCGCGGCTTTCGTTTTACAGCGAAAAAAGGACGCGCCGTTTTGGCGCGTCCTTTTGCTTCTTTGAAATTGTCTTGCCCCTCGGGATCAACCCTGCGAGGGCTTCTCGGTGAAGAGCTGCGAGCCGACGAAGTAGTAAACACCGTCTGCCGTCTTCACAATGTACCAGTTGCCAAGCTCGGAGGTTGCCGCCAGGGTGACCTCGGTTCCGGATGCCAGAACGGCTGCGGGAGTATCACTCGTTTGTGCGCTGACATAGCAGTTGACACTCTGCTTGGTGTAAAGCTTCTTGCCTGCATCCTCGCAAGCAGTAAAGCCGGGGTTGGCTGCCAACAGCGCCTCAAGAGAGAGGGGAGCAGGCTCGCCGGAGGGATTGGTGGTCAGAACCGAACGGTGAACGAAGTAGTATCCGATCTCTCCCGTTTCCTTATCTGCGACGGTAAAGATCGCCCAATCCTCGCTCAGTGCCACAACGTTGAGCGCATCCTTCTTGACGCGGTTGCCAACGCCGTTGAACTTGGGATTCTCAATCTCCTTGTTGTTCTCAACGATGTACTGGGAAATGATCTCGGGCGTGTTGCGGATCCAGCAGCTATCGGTGCAAATGTAGAGGGTGATCGCCTCCTCCAGCTTCTCAAAGCCAATCGCGGACCATTGCTCGATCACACCCTCAAGCGTGGCGCTCTCGCCGCCCTTTACCTCGGAGAGATACTTGGCGTTGACGTAGTAGAGATATACGGAATCCGGGTCGCCGTCCTTATCAGCAGGAACCACAACGCGGATCTTTGCCCAGGTGCTCTCGCCGATGGTGCCAAGCGCCACAACGGTAACGGTTTCATCCTTCTCCAGCGTCCCCTTCTCGGTGGACTCGGCATGCGCGTTTGCGCGGATGGTCAGGGTGCTTGCGGTCACGTACATGGTCTTATGCGGATCGCAGGGCGTGAAATAGGAGGAGAAGTCGATCTTGTTCGGATCCTGATATTCGGTTTCGGACAGATACTCGGACTTGACAAAGCCCGTGATCGTTTCGCCGTCCTTGGTGTACTTGATCTTGCTCCATCCGTCGCCCGTTGCCACCACGGTCACGGTTTCGTTTGCCGAGAGCGTGCCGAGGGATTCGAGCTTTGCGGAGGCATACTTGCGAATGTTGAGGCCGTCGGTGGTCACGTACATCGTCTTGTCTGCGCAAGCGGTAAAGCTCTTGCCCGTCAGATCGGCGTTGGTGAGGTCATCGGACTTCACGTAATACTGCTGGCCCAGATATTCGACCACGCTCCAGACGTCGTGATACTTGACGCGGTGCATCTCGGTAACCTTGGTCTTGATGATCACGGCGCCAACGAGAGAATCCATCTCCGTAAGCAGCTTGACGTTCTCCTCAAGGGTGTAAACCGTTTCGTCCACGTCCTGGAAGGTGATGGTTGCAGGGTCGGTATCGGGGTCGGTTTCCCGATCGCCGCCGGGGAGCGTCTGCTGGGGCGTTGTATCCTTCGGGTCATCCGAAGTTCCTTGGAAGCAGGACACCATCGAGGTGGTGAGCAATCCTGCGAGAAGAAGTGCAAAAATTCTCTTTTTCATGTTCTTTTTTCGTTCCTTTCGTGATCTACATCCAAATTTTATTGCAATCAAGGCACACGCCTCGATAATATTCCAATGTTAGTATATCATATAAAAAAAGGATTGTCAATGATGATTTGAGCGATTTTTTGCACTTTTTTCAGTTCTTTTACAGCCGTTTTCCGCAGGATTCCCTTTTTGGAGGGCGGAAGAAGCAGAAAGCACGCGCAAAAGGGGGAACAGAGAAAAAAAGAGCGGGAGTGAGCCGGGCGCAAGCGCGCATTCGGTACTCACTCCCGCCGTTGGCTCGGGATGCGGTCGGTCGAAGGAATCAGGCCTCCCGGATCAGCAAGCGGATCGCGGAAATGGCCGTACGGATGGCCTTTTCGGTGTCATGATCCTCCTGGGCATCGGTATCCAGTCCCGCCTTGGCACGCTCCTGGTTCCAGATGACGTGGAAGACCGCGCCCGTGTGCAGTCCGCGCGCCGCGCCGACCGTAAAGAGCGTAGAGGCCTCCATCTCGCTGGCAAGCACGCCGAGCCTCTTCCAAGCCTCCCACTTCTCGGTCAGTGCGGCCGAGGTGGGCATGTTTTCGGGGCGGTGCTGCCCGTAAAAAGCGTCCTTGCTCTGCACAACGCCTGCGTGAGCGCGCAGTCCCTCCTGCTTGGCGGCCTGCATCAGCGCAAAGAGGACCTGTGGATCGGATACGGCGGGAAATTCGGCAGGAGCATACTCCGCAGAGGTGCCGTCCTGACGGACTGCGCCCGAAGCGATCACAACGTCACCGCTCTGTACGTCCAAGGAGATCCCTCCGCAGGTACCAACGCGAATGAAGGTATGCGCTCCGCAGGCGGCCAGCTCCTCGACCGCGATCGCCGTGGAGGGGCCTCCGATTCCGGTGGAGCAGACGGTTACGGTCTCACCGTCCAGCTCGCCGTTCCAAACGTTAAACTCTCGATTTTGTCCCACGTGGACGGGATTTTGCAGGTGTCGGACGATCTTTTCGCAACGTCCGGGATCTCCGGGAAGAATGCACCATTTTCCGATGTCGCCCGGCGCGACGGGAACGTGAAATTGCAGCTGATCGGTTTTTAACATATCGCCAAATCTCCTTTTTTGCCGCAAGGGCGGCGTTTTCCTGTTCCTATTGTAACACAAAAAAGCAGACCGCGCAAGGTTTTTTCAATTTTTTTGAAGGCTCCGAAGCCCCCTTTTGGACTTTTTTTAAAAAAGTTTTCAAAAAATTGAAAAAACCCCTTTTCTTTTGCCTTTTTTTATTGTATAATAAAAATTGGAATATAATTATGTAACCAAAGGATTGCTTTTGCAGTTGCATGAAGAAAGGACTCGAGTTACACTATGAAACAAAAGTATACCATTACCGTGGCAGACATGGAGCTGAACATCATCAGCGACGCTTCCCCCGACGAGGTCGAGAACATCGTTGGCATTCTGGACCGCAGAATGCGTGACATCAACCTCAAGAGCCCCCGTTGCACCAAGAACGAGGCTGCGATCCTCTGCGCACTCTCCTACTGCTCCGAGCGTATCGCGATGCAGGAGGCCTTCAAGAAGGTAGAGAAGGACGCCTTCCGCTTTGCCGGAGAGAACGAAAAGCTGAAGCAGACGATCGAAAGCATGCAGGCGGAAATGGATACCCTCCGCAAGGACGCCGACGTGATGCGCTCCATCCTGGACCGCGCCTCCATCACGGCCGTGGCTCCTGCGCCTACCGCAGAGCCTGCTCCCAAGGAGCCTGCCAAGAAGGAAGTCGAGAGCGTTCAGCTCTCTGCCTTTGACGAGCCCGCGCAGCCCGTCGCTCCCGCAGAATCCGCAGAGGAGGACGCGCAGAAGAAAAAGTCCCAGAAGAATCGTGTCGGCACCATGTTTGATCTTCTGACCTTCAGCGATGTCTGATTCCTGCATGCGCAAAAAGCCCGAGCTTCTCTGCCCCGCAGGCTCCCCCGAGGCGCTTGACGCCGCCATTGAGGGAGGCGCGGACGCAGTCTATTTTGGCGGGGAGCAATTCAATGCCCGTATGCACGCAAAAAATTTTGGCGGAGATGCTTTGCACTCCGCCGTTTTGCGCGCTCATGCCTATGGTGTGAAGACCTACCTGACCCTAAACACGCTCCTTTTTGACCGCGAGCTTCCCGCCTTTCTGCACGCCGCCGAGGAGGCGGCCGAGGCCGGGATCGACGCCCTGATCGTAGCCGATCTCGGCGGAGCATCCGCGATCCACCGCACCTATCCCGAGATCGAGCTGCACGCCTCCACCCAGATGTCCGCGCACTGCTCCGAAGCGGGAACGCTTTTGCGCGACCTCGGGTTTTCCCGTATGGTCATCGCGCGCGAAACCTCCGCCCGGGATCTGGAACGGATCGTAAAAACCTCTCCCATCGAGATCGAATGCTTCATTCACGGCGCGCTCTGCGTCAGCCATTCGGGGCAGTGCCTCTTCTCCTCCCTTGTGGGCGGCCGAAGCGGAAACCGCGGCGAGTGCGCACAGCCCTGCCGCTTGCCCTATTCGTCTGCCTCGCATCCCGACGGAAGACCGCAGTATCCTCTCTCGCTCAAGGATCTCTCGCTTGCCGAGCACGTCCCCGCGCTGATCCGCTCGGGCGTGGCCTCGCTTAAGATCGAGGGGCGCATGAAGTCCCCCGAATACGTCCGCGACACCGCACGCATCTGGCGCAGACTGCTGGACGAGGGACGGGGTGCAACGCCGCAGGAAATGCGGGAGATGGCCGAAAGCTTCTCGCGCGGCGGCTTTACCGACGGCTATTTTACGGGACGGATCGGACGGAATATGCTTGGCGTTCGGTCGGATGCCGATAAGCGCGCCAGCCGTGAGGCAGAGCCCTTCCGCGGGATCGTTACCCGACGCATTCCCTTGCAGGTCGAGGCCGAGATCCGGCGCGGCGCGCCCATGCGCATGTCGCTCTCGGACGGACAGCGGCGCATCGCGGTTCTCTCAAGCATCCCCGAGGAGGCGCAGAACGCTCCTCTCTCGCGCGACACCGTTACGCGCAATCTGACCAAGTTCGGCAATACTCCCTACGCCGTTTCCGCATTTTCGCTTTCCTTGGATGAGGGACTGATGGTTCCGCTCTCTCTCCTCAATGACCTGCGCCGCCGCGCCATTGCGGCCTTTGCGCAGGGGGATACGCCTGCCTCCCCCTTTGTGCGCAGGCCCTATTCCAAAGCCGCATCGACAAACGCGGGATGCCGCATCAAAAGCGCCCGCTTTGCCTCGGCCGAGCAGATCACCCAAGAGGCGCGCGCCTATTTTGACCGCCTCTATCTCCCTCTGCACCGCCATGTGCGCGGAATCGAGGGCGTGGTCCTTCCGCCGGTCCTCTTTGACCGCGACACCGAGGCCGCCGAGAGCATGCTCTGCAAGGCGAAGGAGAACGGCGCGCGGTATGCCCTGGTCGGAAATCTCGGGCATCTTTCGCTCGTCCGCAAGGTCGGACTGATCCCCGTCGGCGATTTTCGCCTCAACGCGACCAACCGTGAAAGCGTCCTGTCCTTGGAATCGCTCGGATTTACGGAGATCCTCCTCTCCCCCGAGCTGACGCTTCCCCAAGCAAGGGATATCTCGGGCGCGACCTCGGTTGCAGTTTACGGCCGCATTCCTCTGATGACGCTGGAAAAATGCGTCGGCCGCGAGCTTGGCTCCTGTGCCGAATGCGAGGGCGGAAGCCTCTCCCTGCGTGACCGACGGGGCGCGGAATTTCCCGTTCTTCAGGAGTGGGAGCATCGCAGCGTGATCTGCAACAGTCTGCCCACCTCGATGTCGGACAAGCAGGACGCCTTGCGCTCCGCGGGACTTGCGGGATGGCATTTCCTGTTCACCGTGGAAGGAGCGGACGAGGTGAACGAGGTCATTGACGCCTTCCAACACAAAAAAGCGCTTCCCTATCCCGTCCGACGGATGATGTAAAAATCCTCTCTCCAAAAACGGATCGACCGCCAAAAGCAGTCGATCCGTTTTTTTGTATTACCATTTCGTTTTCTTCTTTAAGACCTCGTAAAGGGAAAGAAAGCTTTGATGACGGGACGCGGCGATCTCTCCGCGGCGCATCGCCTCCAGGATCGCGCAGCCCTGCTCCTTGGTGTGCGAGCATTTGGTAAAGCGGCACTCCCCTATGTATGGGCGGAACTCCCGGAAGGTTTCGGGAAGGTCCTCCTTGTCAAAAAAGTCGAATCGCTCAAAATCCAGCATGGTAAAGCCGGGCGTGTCCGCAAGGAAGCCGTCCTGTGCAAGTGCGGGAATCGCATAGAGCTCTACCCTTCTCGTTGTATTCTTTCCGCGCTCGATCCGTCGGCTGATCTCTCCCGTTTCGAGCGAAAGAGAGGGAAAAAGACGGTTCATCAGCGTGGATTTTCCAACACCCGAGGCGCCCGAAAAGGCCGCAATCCTGCCACCCAGATGCTCCCGAATGTATGCGCCGAGCGCCTCACCGTCATCCTCGCAGTTCCGTCCCACCGCAAACGCAGAAAAGCCGGAGAGCGTATAGAGCTGCTTCCATTTCTCCGCCGCCTCGGGGGCAAGCTCCCGCTTGGTGATGACCACCACCGGCTCGATGCGGTGAAACTCCGCAATGCTGATCAGCTTATCCACCGTTTCGGGAACGGGCTCCGGAGAGGCCGCCGCGAAGGTGACGAACAGAACATCCAGATTGGCCATGGGCGGACGGATCAGCGCGTTCTTGCGCTCGCAGATCTCCTCAATCACGATGGCCGTCCCATCCGGGGACGGAAGAATCTCTCCGCCCGAGGAGAGGAAGGAGCTGTCATCATATCCGACCTTGACGAGATCTCCCACGAGAAGCTCGCCGCGTCGGTGAAGTGCGCCTCTTGCCGTCGCCACGACCGTTTTGCCGTCCAAGGGCATGACCGTCCCCTCCCCGCTGCCAAGCTGCACCGTGAAGCGTCCGCCCACGCCTCTGACCACTCTGCCAATGCTTTGATACGTCATGCGTTTGTTTCCTTCCTCATTCTCTGCGTCCTGTGTCGGACGCCACGTAGATCGTAATTTTCGTCCCGGCCGCCACAAGCGTTCCCGCAACGTGGCTCTGTCGCAGGACGGTTCCGCTCGGCCCCTTTTCGGAAAGCTCCTCCACGACCTCGCCGACCGAAAGCTGTGACCGCCAAAGAAGAACCAGGGCCTGTGCACGCGTAAGTCCCTTAAGATCGGGCACCTTGACCGACACCTGCGGTTCTCCCGCGCTGACCAGAAGGCGAACCGCCTCCCCCTTTGGGATCTCACCGCCCATCGGGTCCATTTCGTACACCGTCCCCTCGGGATAGGCACTCGGCCGCTTCTCAATCCGCACGGCAAGTCCCAGCGCGCGCAAGCGCGCCTCGGCCTCGCGCACGTTCGTGCCAACCAGGCTCGGAAGGGTTACCCCTTCCCGCCCCAGACTGACCGTCAGACGCAATCGGCAAGTCGGAAAGCGATCCGTCAGCTTGCGAAAGCTCCCGCCCTCGGGGCTTTGCGACAGCACCGTCCCCGCAGGGGATTCGTCGTGACGGTAGGTGATTTCCACGTCCATCCACTCCGCAAAGGCGGCCTCGTGTACCGCCTCGCCGCAATAGTGCGGAATCTCTACACGCATCCCATCCCCTTCAAAGGGTGCGAACAAAAGGTCAAAGACCAACCAGGCGCAGCAAAGCGCCAGCAAACAGGAAATCGCCACGTATCGCATAAGCTCCCCCATCCTTCCTTGCTATGTAAAGAACGGGACACGCCCTATGCGAGCATGCGGGAGGCGCCTGTCAGAAATCAATTCTCTTTCTTTGCCAGATGCGTCCTGCGAAGCTGTCCGCAGGATGCGTTGATGTCCGAGCCAAGCTTTCTTCTTACCGTTGCCCGAATGCCGCGGCT
>JAFOGE010000071.1 GCA_017386965.1 Clostridia bacterium | reverse complement strand
TCGAGGCGGTGCAAACACCAAAAAGCCCGAAAAAGCCCGTAAAATAAAGAAAATTCGGAGGTTCGTTATGAACCTCCGAACTGGTCTGAGTGACAAGACTTGAACTTGCGGCCTCTACCACCCCAAGGTAGCGCGCTACCAACTGCGCCACACCCAGATGTCGTTTGCGACCTTGATATTATAGCATATTGTTTTTCGTTTGTCAAGTCCTTTTCCAATCTTTTTTTCTTTTTTTCTGTTCTTTTTTTCTCTTTTTTTAGAATTGTATCCGGAACGTATTCTCTCCCTCTCTTGGGATCTCGTATTGTGCGGGGAGCGTAGGGCCGCAGGAATAGGATCCGATCCCTCGCATTGCAAGATCGAGGCATACGTTGACGAATGGATTTTCGGGCAATTCAAAATGGTGTCTTGCGGTGCGCAGTTGCTCTGTCGTATATGGATTGACTGAGCAGGAGAAGGGCTTTTCCGCCCTGACTGCAAGGAGCCTCTTGATTCCAAGATGC
This sequence comes from Clostridia bacterium, assembly GCA_017386965.1. Taxonomy (GTDB): domain Bacteria; phylum Bacillota; class Clostridia; order Oscillospirales; family CAG-272; genus UMGS1865. The sequence continues at coordinate 2,684 of JAFOGE010000071.1, read as the reverse complement.
GTACAAGCATAGTGGCTTCCCGATTCCTGCGGACGAAGGTATCCGCTCTCGTAGTTTTTCTCTGCAGTGCTCTCATAATATCCGTAATCGCAGGCTGCGTGTTTATCCGCGTAGCTTTCGTATGGGCCGTATCCGACGTAAGAGAAGGTGTTGTATTGCCTTGCAACGCCAAATTCCAGTCCGAATCGCGGAAATTCCTTGACATAATCGGCCAAGCGATAAGCAAGTCGGATAACCAGCTCACTCCCCTCAACGCGGTATTCCGCCTCGAAGGTTGCGCAGGGCTCTAGGCAGTTGGCGGCCAGCGCGCCCGCAAATCGGTATCCGTTTGCCATTTGCTCGCAGGCAAAGACGTGCGGACGGCAGACATCAAGGCGTGAATGCTCGTAAAGGTGCGAAAGAAGATGACGATCGTTATCGATATAGCGTGTGACGTTGAAATGCATCGGCGTGGCGAGGATCTCTCGTCCATCTGCCTTGATCGAGGTTAAAAGCCCCGTGTGCTCATCGACCTCGATGGAAAGCGATCCTGCGCCGAGCGTGGGATCGGGCAGGGGAGTGACCTCTCGCATGGGAGAGGAGAGCTTTCCTCCGTAAACGGCCTTCATCTCAAGCGCTCCGGATTTGAGCTTTCGGTCGGCTGTGAGCAGACCGTCCACACAGAAGTTGCCGTCATGCTCGGCTTCTCCAAAATCTCCGCCGTAAAGCAGACCTTGCTCCGTTTGGATGGCATGGTCGGCCCATTCCCAAACAAAGGCGCCCATCATTTGCTCTTCCTCGTTGATCAGCTTCCAGTAATCGGCAAGATCGCCGCAGCTGTTTCCCATAGCGTGGGTGTACTCGCACAGAACGAAGGGGCGGCTTTCCTTCGGCTCGTCCAGGACGGATGCACGGATGCGCTCGATGGAGGGGTACATCATACTAACCACGTCCACCAGAGGATAGTTGTAGTATTTCGGATCTGCGCTTTGCAGTCCTTCATAGTGAAGGGGACGGGTGGTGTCCCGTTTTTTGATATACTCGGCCCCCTCGAAGAAGGCCTTTCCAAACATAGCCTCGTTGCCGAGCGACCAAAGGATCACGCAGGTGCGGTTCTTATCGCGTTCCACAAGGGCGGCGTGGCGGTCGGTAATTCCCTTGGCGAAGATCTCCATCTCGGAATATTCCCGCCACAGATCGTATTGGTGCGACCTGCTTTGCCGCTTGGCCGCGCCGTGCGTTTCCACGTCGGCCTCGTCCATGACGTAAAAGCCGAGGACGTCGCAAAGCAGATAGAACTCGGGGCAGTTGGGGTAGTGCGAGGTGCGGATCGCGTTGACGTTCAGCTCCTTCATCAGCTGAAGATCCAGCAGCATATCCTCCCGCGTGACGGTCGCGCCTGTTTTGCAGTTGAACTCATGACGGTTGACGCCCTTGAGCTTGACGGCCTCGCCGTTGACGCGGAAGATCTTTCCGTCGATTGCGATCTCACGAAAGCCGATCTGCTCGGGAATGATCTCTCCCTCCGCCGCGATCGTGAGCGGATAGAGTGTGGGATCCTTCGGCGACCAAGGGCGGACGTTTTGGAGTGTGAGCGTTGCGCTTCCGTTCGGTGCAACCGTTCTCCTTTGATCGGCCAGGCAGATCTCGATCGGGATGGGGCTTTCGTTCCGGACGCTCAACTGTCCTTGCCCGTCGGCATAGCGTGTTTCCAGCTTGTAGTCGGTTACGTGCTTTTCGGGGCGTGTGAGCAGATAAACGCTTCGGAAGATGCCGGAGAAGCGGAATTTGTCCTGGCATTCGAGATAGGAGGAGATGCACCATTTGACGACCAAAACGTCGATCATGTTCTCACCGCCGTGAAGCAGGTCGGTGACGTCAAATTCGCTCGTTGCGTGGGAAATTTGGGAATAGCCCTTTCGGATTCCGTTAACGTAGAGGAAGAAGGCGCTGTCCACACCCTCAAAATTCAGGTAGTAGCGTTCCCCCGGTTGCTTGTCAAGAGAGAAGCTGCGGCGATAGTGCCAGGAGGGGTTCTCGTAGGCGATGTGGGGAAGAAGAATGGGGAAGGGATAGCGCGTGTTGATATATTGGATCTGATCCATGCCATGCATCTGTACGCAGGAGGGGACGGGGATGGTTCGATCCAAGGGCTCGTCGATGCAAAAATCCTCTGCGTGCGCGTGCTCACGGATCTGCCAAAGGCCGTCCAACGAGCGAAAGCGTGAGGAGGAGGTGCGGTCCACGATTCCATGGAAGGTTTGAATCTCGTCCTCGGGGGAGAAGGGAATATAGTAGCTTCTGTGCGGCTCGGTGCCGATGCGGTCAAAGTGTTCCAGCTCTTGCATGGGTTCCTCCTTGTTTGTGCGTGGGATTTTCGATTCTGGCTTTTCTTATTTTTATTGTATCACGGGCAGCTTGGGATTGCAAGTCCTTTTTGCTCCGCATGCGAATTTTCGTAAGCGCAGGATTCCTCGGCGTTGTCTTTTTGTCGGTTTTGGTCGGTGCATTTTTGTGAAAAAAGCCGATTTTTGCGCTTTTCGAAAATCCCCCTTGCACAAGTGCCCAAAACATGGTATACTATTCTCTGCCGCATATTGCGTTATGCTTACCGCCTTGCGCGTGTACGGATTGATGGATGGAAAGGATCGTTTTTTCCAATGGCAAAGCTTTACTTCAAATACGGCGCGATGGGGTCCTCCAAG
>JAFOGE010000070.1 GCA_017386965.1 Clostridia bacterium | reverse complement strand
TGATCTGTGATCGCGATGGCCGGATGTCCCCATTTGAGAGCGGTTTTGACGGCCGCATCGGGTGCAATCAAAGCATCCATCTGGGACATGGTGGTATGCAAATGCAGTTCTACGCGCTTTTTCTCCGCCGTATCCTTGCGAATGATACGGGAAATGGAAGCAATATCGGTATAGAAGAAGGTAAAGTCTGTGTCCACCTGGCCCTTGCGTGTCATTTTCTTGGCGTAGCCATGCATTGCGACGGCCGCGCCGTCCCTGACAACCTCGCATAAGGCATCGACCTCCTCGGCATCCATTCCGAACGTGCGATGCTCGATGGAATTGCTGCCGTCGAAGACCGAGAAGGAAACGTCAAACTTGCCTTCCGTGCGGCTTGCTTCCTTTTGAAATCCAAAAATTTCACCGATAATGACAAGATTGCGTCTTGGGGAATCAATCGTAGAAATCGGAATCGGCCGAATTTCAAACGGCTCTCCGATAACATAGCTTGGTGCAGAAAGATCAAAGGTCAAGGCGCCGATTCGGCACTTCCCTTCCTCTGTGATCTCTGCGGTGAAGTCCTCATCATAAATGGAAGCTGCACGCGGCAGGATCTCTTTTTCCTCAACCTCAGAGGGAGCATTGCCCGAAACAGGCGGCGCTTCCTGCATACGGCGGTATTCTGCCTCGGCTCGTGCTGCCTGCACCGCAAGCTCCTTGATCTGTGCCTCCACGGAGTTTTCGTAAAGGGATGCATCAAAGGCATCCATGCGGTGAATGTTGACCTTGATTGCAACACCGAATTCCTCCTGAACGATCTGCTCCATCAGTTGGGGGGTTTTGGCATCGTACATCAAAGAAACACCGCCCTCGGAAAACGGGATCTCAATCGTAAGGCTCTCGTTGGAAAGGCGAAAATCGCAATGGTTAAAAAAGCCGTTGGCAACAATGCCGCGGCGATTGGTTTCGATCAGCAGGTCGGGGATCCGATCTCTGTCAAAAAGCTGTGACGGATAACGAGGATAGATCCGTACCGACTGAAGCTGGTATGCCTTTCGGATCTCCTCCTCAATACGATACAGGATCTGCTTCGGTATCACCTCTCCAAAGGAGGCTTTTATCTCGATCATCCGTTTTTCCTTGTCGGCGCGTAAGGCAATGCTGCTCGGATCCGCCAGAAGCAGGATCCGAGCATCGTCGGCACCGGGGGTATATCGACTGAAAATCTCCAGCAGATTCTTACTCATTTTGTTTTCTCATCCTTTAAGCTTCGGATCTCTCGAAGCAAGCGTTCAATCACCTGTCCCTCGGGGATCTTCTCTACGATCTCGCCATGGCGGAACAAGACTGCTTCTCTAAGTCCGCCGGCAATTCCAATATCCGCCTCTCTGGCTTCTCCGGGACCGTTTACAATGCAGCCCATCAAGGCAACCTTGATCGGTACGTCCTCAAGCCCCTCCTCCTTTACGGCGGCCTCAAAGCGCTTGACAAGGGGGATCAGGTCGATCTTGGTTCTGGAGCAGGTTGGGCAGCTTACAATATCCATGCCGCACTGTCCTTCCATGTTTACAGCGCGAAGAATCTGCTTTGCGGCATCGACCTCCTGGATCGGATCGTCCGTCAAGGACACACGGATCGTATCTCCAATGCCGTCGCAAAGCAAGGAGCCAATACCAACCGCGCTCTT
>JAFOGE010000069.1 GCA_017386965.1 Clostridia bacterium | reverse complement strand
GATCATCACCGACTACGTGGCAGACGCGATCCTGCTCCGAACCAACTATATTGGCAAGGATTACGACTATCTGATCCAATGGGGCTACACTCTTTCGGGATGGAATTACGACGCCTTCATCATCAACGGCATCATCAAGACCGGCTACAAGGAGCGGTACGAGGGACTGTTTGAGAAGTTCAAGAAGAATCCTTCGCTTTCGATGACCGAGCTGTATGAGGATCCGGATTTTCAGGCCTTCTCAAAGGACGTCTATGATCGCCTTGGTTATTCCTACACCACGAACCAAAGCTTTTTGGAGGACTATCTGGCCGCTGAAAGCTGGCGCTACCCGAGCTTCTATCATCTGGCCTTCGAGGGTGCGCAGGGCTATGAAGGGGTTAACTATGTTATCAGGGACAACCGCGACAACGGAACGATGGCTTTGCCCTACAACGAAAACGTGCGCTATACCGAGACCACTCCCGAGATCCCCGAGGGAGCAAAATATATGCGCGTGTCTTACCATAAATCCTGGATTCAGAAGCTGACCGCAGAGCTGTACGGTGAGGAGCAGGTCTACCCGATCCTGGCCTTTGATCACGGGACGCCCTTGAGCCAAGAGGTGTTTGAGCAGAATAAAGGATACCTCCTGACGGCAACGGGAGGGCTGCAGCTTTCCAGTGCCAGCTCAAGCTACTACGTGTCGGAGCTCATCGAGATCCCCGAAGGGGCCAAGATCACCTCCTTCCTGGCGCTTGCGGTCTATGACCGCGCTTACTGCACCTTCTATGACGAGGAGAAAAATTATATTTCCGCCGAGGTTGCTCACCGTGTGATCGACGAGGGAAGTGAGCGCACGGTTTATCTTCCGGCGAAGTTGTATGCGCAGATCTTCCCGGAGCGGGTAGAAGCGGCAGGTGTCGATTGGGAAAAGTCCTTTGTTCCCCATCAGGAGAAGCTCTCGCACTTTGCCTTCTGGGACGTGAAGAAGGAAGATCCCCTCTTTGAGGCGGAGGTCACGGTCAAGCTGTCGCCCAACACCGTGATCACTCTTTCGGACGATCTGTTCACCCTATTCTACAAGGATTCCATCTTCCCGATCGGCCTCTATTTTGACGGGGCAGAGGGACTTGGACGGGCAGTGGAGCTTGCCGGCGGTATGGATTACGAGTACCAGAGCATCGCGATCGAGGCCGTGCATACCATGACCCGCGCGGTGGAGGTGTTCGTTCCCATCTTCGAGCTCGTGGCGATCTTCCTGTGCGTTGGCGTGGTGTTTATTCTCGTCAATTTTGCCACGCGTATGATCAAGGATAAGCTGCACGAGATCGGTATTCTCAAGGCCATCGGCACGCACAATACCACCATCGGCGTGGTGTTTGGACTGCAGGTAATGCTGATCGCACTTCTGACCTGCATCATGGCAACGGCGGGGTATTATCTCTTTATCGGCATGGCAAACGACGTGCTGGTCGAGTCACTTTCCCGCCTCGCTCCCTCCCGCGTGATGATGGATCTCGAGTTCTTGACCTTCAAGCCAAAGGTCGCCTTAGTCAACTGTGGACTGATCCTGCTCCTTTCGATCCTCTCCCTGGCCCTGCCTATGATCAAGATCAAGCGCATCAAGCCCGTGCAGATCATCAAGGCGAAGGAATAAAAAAGGAAGAAAGAAAAAACCGCTACGTGCGGCAAATCAAGCACCCCCACCGCCAAAGGGAAGCCTTGGCGGTGGGGGTGTTACGTTGTCTTGGATGCTCGTTCCGTCTGTGCATTACAGCGTTTTGGACAGGATCTGGGTCAGCAGGTCGATCGATTGGAGCGTGGTGAAGAGCGAGAACAGCGTGGCGGCAGAACAGATGACGGTGAAGACCGAAAACAGGATCACGCTCTGCTTGGTCGTGAGGCGTCGTAAGAGAAGCTGATGGAGGGCAAGTCCGACGAAATAGCCGACCGTATTGGTGAGCAGATCCTCCGGCGCGGGATTTCCCAGCATGGTGAGCAGCTGAAGCAGCTCAATGAACAAGGAAAAGCCAAGGCAGAGTGCTACGTCTCGCCATATGCGCCTTTTGCGGAAGACGTAGCCAAGCAGTATGCCGAGAGGGGCAAGGATGAGGCAGTTGAGCAGGGAATCCACAAAAAGCATCCGCTTTGTTGCCTCGTCTCCGCGATAGTTAAAGGGGATCAGATCCCACAGGATACGTTCCTTGAGCGTAAGGGACTTCAGGTTGTTGTAGTTCCCGATCAAGAGCTCGTGATCGCACAGCTTCAGCACCAGCACCCAGATATATAACCACACCAGCATGACCGTTATGGCGATCGCAAGTCGGCGAAGGCTTCTTTCCGCACGGGAGACGGGAAGACCATCCCCACCTTGTCCGCCTCGCCCGTCAAGACCGCGGCGGCAAATCTCGTTTTTCATAACACACTCCGTTCTGCTCTTTCAAGAACAATCTTATCTACATTCATCATAGCATAACCGCGCACGGATGTCAAGCACCGTTTTTCGGCAACAAAAAGAGGATCCCGTGTGAGATCCTCTTTTTGTGTATGGAAAAAATTACTTCAGCGCTTCCTCAACTGCGACGGCAACCGCAACGGTCATACCAACCATGGGGTTGTTACCTGCGGCAATGCCGAGATTTCTCTTTGGGGGTTTATTGACTTTTGGGCTTTTTATGATATAATATAAAGGCAGATTACATCACAATACTTTATCCATAGTCTAAGAGGGGAAATGAAAATGAATCCAATCATAGGTCTGCTTGTCGAAGTTGATAATGATTCCGTTACGAAAGTACAAAACACATATATAAGTTCTGTCGCAGGATCGGGCGGTATTC
>JAFOGE010000068.1 GCA_017386965.1 Clostridia bacterium | reverse complement strand
GCGCAGAGGGTAATGGCTCTCTCCCGCCAGACGGCGGTCACGGTCGTAATAAACGGTTCCGCTCTTATAGCCCACCAGCGGAACGAGGCCGCGCAGATAGAGGTTGACCTCCGGGAACTCCGCAAGGCCGTCCAGAGCGCGCTTCGAGAGCAGACGGTAGTCGGCGTGATTGTAAACCGTTTCCGCGCCGAGCGCCTGCATCACCTTATAAAACCCTTGCGCGGTGGCACGCTTGAAGACGGTGTCGGTATCCCGCGCGCGGCGAACGCCGTACACCACCTCGCACCCTTCGTCCAGATATTTGCGCACCATCTCCACCATCGCGCCCTCGTCATCCTGGCCGTCGCAGTCAATGCTGACGGTAATATCACAACGCTCTCGCGCGTACATCAGTCCTCCGAGGAGCGCGTTCTGATGCCCACGGTTACGACTGAGCGAGATGCCCGAGAAGTGTTCGTCCTGCTTGGCAAGCGCGCAGATCAGGCTCCAGGTGCTGTCGCAGCTGCCGTCATTGACGAACAAAACGCGGCTTGCCGGATCGATCATTCCCTCCCCGACCATGCGCTGAAGCACCTGCAAAAAGCGAGGTGCCGTCAAGGGCAGAACGCTCTCCTCGTTGTAAACAGGGATTACGATCATCAATACGGGTTTTTTCATATCATCACACACCCTTCTTCCGGTTTTGCAGTCACGCTCTTACAGCCTTGACCGTTTTTTGCGCACGTAACGATGCGCGATCCCCACCGCCAGGGGAAGGATCGAAATGAAAACGCCCAGCACGCAGAAGATCGTCAGGCTTCCAACTGTCACCGTCAGTGCCTGGGTGCTCATCGGAGCCGCCGGAATGGAAAGCTCCTCAGTGGAAATCCCCATCAGGTAATCCATGCAACGGTGAAGGAAGGCATAGTTCCCGCCCTGGGACTGCACATTGGCATAGTCGGAAAGCGCGCCCGTGGAGGAGATCCAAAGCACTGCGGAATCTCCCTTCTGTGCCAGAACACCGGCCGAGTACACCGCACGCTCCTTGGAGGGAACGCCCGACGAATTCTTGTCGGGATACTCCACGAAATAGCCCTTTTCCGAAGTATAGAGAAGATCGGTATGCGTCACGCCCTCCGTTTCGGTCGTTTGCAGGATGTGTCCTCTCAGAAGCAGGAATTGAGAATCCAGCTGCGCCGTAATCGCATGGGACTTTTGGTGTGCCCAAATGTAGTAGGGATATGCAAAGCCCTCTCCCCATACGAAATAGTCGCTATCCTCCTCGCAAAGAATATGCAGTCCCTCCTTGGTGGAAAGTCCGTATTCCGCAAGGATCGAAAGCAGGCGGGGATGGCTTGCACCGCCGGGGGATGTCGCAAGGAAGAGCTTGCCGCCCTCTGCAAGATAGGCACGCAGTCCTGCCGCTTCACTCTCGGTCAGATCGGCGGTGGGCGCATAGAGAATCAAAAGATCGCATTCCGCCGGAATGTCGGCAAGATCCGAAACGCCGCGGATGCCGTATTGATAACGCTCCATCATGGAAAGCAGGGAGGTTTCGGGAAGGGTTGCCACATCCTTCTTGGCCCAGATCCCGACGTAGGGGATGTCCTCCTGCGTAACGAATTCGATCGCGCGGGAAAGGATGGCGTTGCCGTCAAAATAGGCCTTCGTATAGGCTGCATAGGCGGTCAGATACTGCCCGTAGCTATAGTAGGTGCTTTCCGTGCTTCCGGTTTGGAAGGCCAGAAGACTCAGCTGATATTCCGCGTAGGAGAGCTGCAGCCCCAGCATCTCGTTCCGGTAATAGATCATCTCGTTCACCGTAAGCTGACGGTAGCGCTCCGGCCCCTCCACGACCAGCATATTCGGCTCAGGCGTGACGGCGGAATGCTTCCTTGCAAAGTCCTCCGCATCCTCTACGGGATCCAGAACCTGCACACGCAGGTGCGGGGAGGCATCGGCATAGGAAAGAAGATAGGTATAGAGATCCTTGTCCGCATTCCCTTCCCCTCCGTCCACGAACCAATACAGGATCACGTCCTTTGAGAGCATACCCAGATAATCCTGCGTTGCTCCGGAGATCGCAAAGGTCTGATCCTGCGCCACGCGCAGATTCTGCACGCGGAAGGGGAGAAGTCCGACGAGAAGGTTGCAGACGAGCAGGAGCGCCAGGACGCCCGCACCGACTGCGGCGGAGAGCAGGGTGTGCCGCTTCTTGGAAAAGTGCATCGGCTTGCGGATGGCTTGCCCCGCCAAAACGAGGAAGAAGACCGCAAAGCTCACAAGGCGAAGCAGGGCTGCCAGATCCAAAAAGCCTCCGCACAGGCTTGCCGCCGAGGCATAGAGATTGAGCCAGGCGAGCAGGTCACCGAGAACCGGGATCTCTGCAAGCGGAAGCACCCACATGGAGAGCAGATAGAAAAGCACGCCTGCTCCCCATCCGAGAAGCCAGGTGATCCAGGTCCTCTTGACGAGGGAAGCAAGAAACACGCAAAGCGCGGAAAACGCGCAAACGAACAGACAAAGTCCCAGGATGGCAACGTAGGCGACTCCGAGATCCACCGTTCCAAAGGCTCCGAGGAGCAAGGGCAACACTGCCATTCCAAGCAGCGGGAGGAGGCAAACGCAGAGGATCGCCAGGTATTTGCCAAGCAGAATATCGAGCGTGCGAAGCGGAAGCGAGAAAAGGAAACGGTCACTTCCCCTCTGTCGCTCTCCGGTCACCACACGCGCCGCCAGAAGCGGGATGCAGGCGCAAAAGATCAAGCGCATGGCGCTGACGGGATAGGCAAACGCCGCACTTCCGTACAGCAAATTGTAAACACCTGTAAACAGAACGGCGAAGAAGAGCATGACCGCAACGGTTGCCCACGCCATGACCGAGGAAAACAGGGAGCGAAGCTCCTTCCGAAGAACAGCAATCATCTCTCGCGTCCTCCCTTCTCTCCTTCAAGGTCAATGACCTCATATTCTCCGTCGCGCTCGACGTCATCAAAGCGGCGTCTTTTCGGCGCATCGGTCGAGCCGCTCTCCCCATCCGCGGAATGGCGTCCCGCGCGGAAACGCGCACCAAGCTCCGTGCCGATCTCCTCCACGGGAAGATCCAGCTCCACCCGTCCGTGCGACAGCAGCAGAACGTGATCGCAGGTCTTGCGGATCTCCTCCACGCTCTCGCTTGAAAGGATCACCGTATGGCTCTCGCCAAGCTCCCTGAGCAGCTCGCGAAGCTCCCCCGCACGGCGGGGATCCAGATCCTGCGTCGGCTGCTCCAGGATCAAAAATTCATTCTTTCCAACCAGTGCCTGGGCGATTCCCAGACGGATGGACTCCCATGCAGAAAGCACGCCGATCAGGCAGCGGCGGCGCTCCTCCAGTCCGGTCGCCTCCAGCGCACGATTAACGTAGCGCACGGCCTTCTCGTAGGAAAGCCCGCGCACCTCGGCTACAAAGTGCAAAAGCTCTGATACCGTCAGCTCCGGATACAGGGATACCTCGCCGGGGACGAAGCCAATGCAGTCCTTTGCACGCAAGGGCTCGCGCTGCATGGAAAAGCCGTTGATCCGCACCTCTCCCCGGTCGGTCGGCAGTATGCCTGCCATGGCACGAAGAAGCAGGTCCTTGCCCGATGCGGCATCTCCCAGAACGCCGTAGATCAGCCCGTTCTTCCATTTGAAGCTTACGCCGTCGAGAAGGGCTTCCCCTCTTTGGTGAAGCGTTAATTCCTTGACCTCGATCAATGTCCCGACTCCTCCGCTTTCTCATCCTTGACGCAGATCAGCTCCTTGGCGTAGGGCAAGGAGAGAATCCAATCGCACAGGGTATGCCACTCGGCCAGCTTGTGGTGGCGGCGTGCGTAGTAGATGCCGATGAGATTTTCATAGTTGAGCGTTACGGTGCGCATCTGGTTGTAGGAGGTGGGCAGCGTCTGGATCATATTGTGCCAGGGCTGACGGTTCTCCTTGTCGGCAAGAAACTTCTGCCGCTCAACCTCCAGATAGTCGATCACGGCATCGAGCAGAGCAAGTCCGCCCTCGTCCATGCGGTCGCAGGAGAAGTCCTCGCGCTCGAAGGCCTTGGCGTGGATCTTGTGCATCGTGGAGCAGGAATTGGCAACCGTGCCTACCTTGTAAGTGTCAAACTCCTTCCACCAGTAAAGCGGTGCGGTAATGTCCACCGAAACGAAGATCTGACGGAGAAATTTGCGGTGATCGCTTCCGGCATGCGCCAAACGGCGACCAAGATCCAGGTCATTCGGGCCGAGAATATACTTTCCCTCCCCGTCGTAGGCACTATCCGATTTTGCCCAGCTGTTCATGGGGTTGCGCGCGCCGCGAATGGCGTTTTCAAGATTCATCACAGAGGTGCGTTCCGTCTTTAACATGATTCTTTTTCCTTCCCTATGTATTTTTGGGTATATAATAATCTTAAATATTAGTATATCATAAACGCCTTTCAAAGTCAATACACGCCCCAAAATTGGCAT
>JAFOGE010000067.1 GCA_017386965.1 Clostridia bacterium | reverse complement strand
TAACTTTTCTCTTTGCGCCTGCGGTGTCAAAGAGAAAAGTGGCTATGAGCGCTGAAACGCAATCCGTCTATTGCATTCGGGCGATCGATGATCGCCCCTACAAGTAGAATTTTGTTCGCCGCCGTATTGAAATCAAAGCTCGTTACTCCCGCTTTTTCTTTTGCCCATGTAGGCCCAAAAGAAAAAGCTTGGCAAAAAGAAAACGGCCGAGAGGATGTTTCGCCGTCTGCGGACGGCGAGGAGGGCTCCGCGCCCTCCACCTGCGCCGCCTGGCGGCGGAGCTATCGCGTGCTCTCGCACGTCGCGTAGCCGCAAGGTGTCGCGAAACGCGCTCACGCGCGGTACACCCCCGCTTCGTGTCGCGAAACGCGCTCACGCGCGGTGCGTAGCCGTTTTGTTCTGCGAAGCACGCGCACGCACGGTCTTCATTCCGTAAAAAGAAAGAGCGCCCGTCGGTTGCTTGCGCATTCCGATTGGCACTCCTTGCAAAAGCTCTTATCACCCGCCGAGCCGTGTAAATGGGAAGTTGAAACCCTGTTATCCAGGGCGGTGTCCTCGCCGCAGCTTTACTGCTCCCAGCATCCGCACGCGGTCGAGACAAGTCAATCGAAATCTCGCGGGCGGGAGGTCTGCAAACCGCTGCTTGGGTTGGACTCCTTTATTCAGTTGTGGGTTCATATCACCACTTATCACGCACACGGCAGGAAAAGATTGTTCGATCGGGAATCAGCCCTCCGCGTCGTAATCGATCTCCTCGGAGAACATGTCGTCAAAGTAGTCGGCAATGTCGTCAAATTCGTCGTCATCGTCCACCGTTACGAGGGTGTCCTCGCCGTTTTCGTCCTTCTCGGCACGCAGAACAACGTATTCACAGAAGCCGTCCTCCACCTCGCCGCCCTCTGCATCCTCCACGGGGATCATGGCGTAGTAGGTGGTTCCGTTGCGCTCCGCAACGCCGATCAGCTCAAATTCTACCTCGTTGCCTTCCTCATCGGTCAGCGTAAAAAATTCGCGCTCGTTGTTGTTATGTTCCATTCTGTATTCGCTCCTTTCCTTGTTGGGATTCCGTTTTTATTTTACATGAGAGAGGGAGAGTTGTCAAGGGGTTTTTCCAAAAAATCTTCCGGGGCGGCTGCGCCGATCCCATGCAGGGGAAACTGCCTTACGCAAACTCCAAGAGGTCGGAGAGGATCGTGTTGCTCACAAGCATGCCCTCTCTCGTCAGGGCGTAGCCCTCCTCGGTTCTTTTTGCCAGTCCGGCCTTCAGATAGGGCTCGAGGGCCGCACCGAAGCGACTCGAGAAGGAAGTGCCGAACCGATCGGCAAAGGCCTTTTCCGAGATTCCCTCGGAGAGCCGAAGACGAAGCATGACGTACTCCTGCAGACGCTCATCGGGAGAGGGAGCTTCGGATTCCGCAAGGATGCTTTCCCCATCCAGGTAGGCGTGCAGATTGCGGGAATTCCCAAAGCGGCGGCCTCCGAAATCCGAGTAGGCCGCGGGGCCGAGGCCCAGATATTCCTCACAGCTCCAGTATTTGAGGTTGTGGCGGGATTCATACCCCGGGGATGCAAAATTGCTGATTTCGTATTGCAGGATGCCATGCTTCTCGAGCAGCTCTGCGCCCGCAAGATAGGACGACCGCACGGCGTCCTCGTCGGGGAGCGGCAGGCGGTCGCGCATCCGCCCAAAGGGCGTTTCATCCTCCACGGTGAGGCAATAGGCCGACACGTGCGAGGGGGAGAGAGAGAGAAGCGCGTGGAGCGTTTCGAGATAGCTCTCGGGTGTTTGCTGCGGAATGCCGAGCATGACGTCGGCGGAGAGATTGGAGAAGCCTGCGCGGTGCGCCTCCTCCCACGTGCGTTGAAAATCTGCAAGGGTGTGCGCTCTTCCGAGTGCCTTCAGCTCGTTGGCATGTGCGCTTTGCAGACCGATGCTCAGGCGATTGAAGCCGAGCGTGCGAAGGGGACGGAAATAGTCCTCCCCGCCGGTTCGCGGATTGCATTCCGCCGTGATCTCGGCGTCGGGCGAGAGCGAGAATGCCGTGCGCACGGCATCCAGGATCGCCTCCATCTGCGGGAGAGGAAGCAGCGTCGGCGTTCCGCCTCCGATGTAGAGCGTATCCACGGTGTACTCCCGACAGCTTCGTCCCCACTCCGCGATCTCGCGGCAGAGCGCGGCCGTATAGGCCTCTACCGTTTCCCTTGCAGGACGCGGGAAGGAGCAGAAGTCGCAGTACAGGCATTTGCTGCGGCAGAAGGGGATATGCAGATAAAGTCCCAGCTTTTTCATAGGCGTACGGCGTTCTTTCCCATCAAAGCCGCACCAGACGCTCGCAAAGCTCTGCGTAGGAGATCCCCGCCGTGGCGGCAGAGAGCGGAAGCAGGCTTGTCGGCGTCATGCCGGGCAGGGTGTTGGCCTCCAGGATAAAGAAGCGGCCCTCCTCATCCATCATCACGTCAAAGCGCGCGTAATGGCGGAGCCGAAGCACGGAAAAGGCGCGCTTACAGAGGGCGGAGAGCTGCTCGGCCGCCTCTCTCGGGATGGGCGCGGGGCAGATCTCCTCGGTCGTTCCCTGGTATTTGTTTTCGTAGTCGTAAAAGCCGGTAAAAGGGCGGATCTCCACGGCGGGCAGGGCCTCGCCGTCAAGGATCGCAACGGTCAATTCGCGCCCCGTAATGCGCTTTTCGATCAGCACGCGCCTCTCCCAGCGAAAGGCCTCGGCAAGAGCCCTTTGGAGCGCGCCGCGGTCCTCTACCATGGAGATTCCCACGCTGGAGCCGCCGCTCAAGGGCTTTACCACGCAGGGGAAGGGAAGATCGTGCAGGGCATCCTCGGCCGTTTCGGGGGTAACGACGGTCCAGTCCGGCGTGGGCAGTCCCGCATCGCGGAGCAGACGCTTGGAGAGATCCTTATCCATTGCCAACAGGCTTCCGACATAGTCCGAGCCCGTATGCAGGATGCCGTAGCTCTCCAGCGTTGCCTGCAGCTGTCCGTTCTCCCCCATCGCGCCGTGCAGGGCGAGAAAGACCTTGTCGGCAAGACGGCAAAGCGAGAGGACGTTGCGCCCGATCAGCGAGTTGCCGTTGTCCACACGCGCGCGGAGCGCGTCGAGGTCGGGGACGGATGAGGGGATGACGTAGGGATCGTAGGGGGCGGAGCGAAAGAGGACGTCCGTATCTGCGGGGAGCGACGGCAGTCCCTCATAGACGTCCAGGAGCAGCACGCGGTGTCCGCGTTCGATCAGGGCGTTGGCGATCAGGCTTCCCGAGGAGAGGGAAACGTCACGCTCGGGGGAGTATCCCCC
>JAFOGE010000007.1 GCA_017386965.1 Clostridia bacterium | reverse complement strand
GCCGACGCGATCCTCTCCTGGGTCGCCTTGGCGCTCTCCTACTTCTTCGTCCGCGTCTTTCCCGTACAACAATACCCCTTGGGAGGAGCGCTTGCCCTTCTTCTGCTCTTTGCGGCAGGTGGGGTCTATCTGCGCCTGACGGGACACCGTCCGCACCTCCGCTCGCTCCTGTTCGCCGGACTTTGCGCCCTGCTTTCCCTTGGAACGGTCCTGAACGGAAACGTTTTTTTGCAGCATCTGACGCTGATCGCCCTTCTTTGCGGCTTTGCCTGCTGGTGCTATGACGTCTGCGGCCTTGCCGGAAAGAAGCTCTCCTCGGATGCACTTCCCTCGCACGCCGTCCACGCGATCCTTCATTTTCCTTTCCTTTCGCTCACCGCGCTTTTTCCCTCTCTCGCCTTTCCCCTTCGCCGCTCCGCGGCCGCAAAAAGGCTTTGGAAGACGCTTGGATGGATCGCTATCGGTCTTTGCATCGCCGTGATCCCCACGCTCATCATCGCTCTGCTTCTCTCCTATGATGCGCAATTTGAAGGAATGCTCAACCGCATCCTCTCCTTCTCCCCCGAAAAGCTCTTTTCTGTCCTTGGCGACCTGCTCCTCTCGATTCCGGTCGCAATGCTGCTCTTTGGCACGCTCTTCTCCCTGCGCCGTCGCGCCAAGAAGACCGACTCCGCCGAGGAAGCGCCCATCCCCTTCGGACGCTTTCGCGTGGTCCCCGCGCCGCTCCTCTGCGCCGCTGTCACGCCCATTTTGCTGGTGTACGTCCTTTTCTTCATTTCCCAATGGAGCTATTACGTGTCCGCTTTTACGCGCGTGCTTCCCGAGGGAATGACCTACGCGCAATACGCGCGCGAGGGCTTCTTCCAGCTCTTTACCGTGTCCCTGATCAACGCCTTTCTTCTTCTCGCCCTACACCTGTTTTTGCGCACCCCCGCGGACGGAAAGCACCGACTGCGCCGCGTCTATTCCGCGCTGATCTCGCTCTTTACCCTGATCCTGATTGCCACCGCGCTCTCCAAGATGATCCTGTATATCGGCACCTACGGACTGACGCAAAAGCGCGTTTATGCCTCGGTGATGATGCTCTTTCTTGCCGTCGTCTTTCTCTGCGTTCTGCTTCGGCAGCTCCTGCGCCGCTTCCCGACCGCCGCAGTGGCATCGGTCACGGGCATATTGCTCCTGGCCCTGCTCTCGCTCTCCAATCCCGACGCGCTGATCGCCTCCTACAACGTGGACGCCTATCTGCGCGGCGATCTGACGACCGTGGACGTGGAGGCTCTGGAGGAGCTTGGCGATTCCGCAATCCCCGCCATGGCAAGACTGGAGGAGGTCTGGATCGAGCGAGCCTCCGAAAAAGGGCTTCCGCATCACGAGCGCGAGGCACTCTCCCGTTTGACGAATGCGCTGAACCGTCGCGCCGAGGCGCTTTCGCAGGACGCCTCGTCCTTTCTCTCCTTCTCCGTCCCCACGGCGCGCGCCAAGGCCATTCTGCGTTCCCGCGGTGAATAACACCGCTTGCCTGCAAAAGTACAAGACCCCCGCCGCTTGGCATCTGCCAAGCGGCGGGGGTCTTCTGTATCCAATTCGCAATCCGTCCTTCCAAATGCTCCCCTTTCGGGACGGAAGGATCAGTTCTTCAAGCTCTGGATCGGCGCGGGAATGCGTCCGCCGCGTCGAATGAATTTTGCGGGAGAGTAGGATTTGAGATCCATGATGGGGGCGCGGCCAAGCAGACCGCCAAAGTCCACACTGTCCCCAACCGTCTTGCCGTAGGCGGGGATCACGCGCACCGCCGTCGTCTTGGTGTTGACCACGCCAATGGCGATCTCGTCCGCAATGATACCATCGATCACCTCCTCGGGCGTGTCCCCGGGAATGGCGATCATGTCAAGACCAACCGAGCAAACTGCCGTCATGGCCTCCAGTTTCTCAATCGAAAGCGCACCTCTCTCCACGGCAGCAATCATGCCGGCGTCCTCGGATACCGGAATAAACGCGCCCGAAAGGCCTCCTACGTGCGAGGATGCCATCACGCCGCCCTTCTTAACGGCGTCATTGAGCATGGCAAGCGCCGCGGTCGTACCGTGCGCACCGCAGGACTCCAGTCCCATCTCCTCCAGGATGTACGCAACCGAATCTCCCACGGCAGGCGTAGGAGCCAGGGAAAGGTCGATGATGCCGAAGGGAACGTCCAGCGCTTGTGCCGCCTCGCTCGCAACGAGCTGACCGACACGCGTGATCTTGAAGGCCGTCTTCTTGATGACGTCCGCAAGCTCGGAAAGATTGCAGTCCCCCGCTCTCTTGATGGCCGAGGCAACCACGCCGGGGCCGCTGACGCCGACGTTGATGGCAACATCCGGCTCTCCGATGCCGCAGAAGGCACCTGCCATAAAGGGATTATCCTCGGGGACGTTGGAGAAGACCACCAGCTTTGCGCAGCCGATGGAATTCTGATCCTTGGTCAAATAGGCGGCTCTCTTGATGGCCTTTCCCATCATCGCAATGGCATCCATGTTGATGCCCGCCTTGGTGCTTGCCACGTTAACCGAGGAGCAGACGTTGCGCGTTTGTGCAAGCGCCTCGGGAATGACCTCGATCATATTCCGCGCACCGGGCGTCATGCCCTTCTGCACCAGTGCAGAAAAGCCGCCGATAAAGTTGATGCCCACTTCGTCTGCCGCGCGCTGCAGGGTGTGCGCGATCTTGAGGTAGCCCTCGGGAGTGGCCGCTCCTCCAATCAGCGAAACCGGTGTGACCGATACGCGCTTGTTGACGATCGGAATGCCGTATTTCTTTTCGATTCCGGCACCCGTTTCCACCAGATGCTCGGCCTTTTTCGTAATCTTATCGTAGATCCTCTGACAGAGCCTGTCGGTATCCTCGCTGACGCAATCCCAAAGGGAGATCCCCATGGTGATGGTGCGGATATCCAGGTTCTCCTGTCGGATCATACTGATGGTTTCAAGAACGTCCTGTGTGTTGATCATCCGTCAAGGCTCCCTTCAGATGTGGTGCATGGTGTTGAAAATATCCTCGTGCATGGTGTGGATCACCAGTCCGCGGTTTTCTCCAAGCTCGGTCAGAAGGTCCACGAAGACGGAAAACTCAATATTCAGTCCCTTGATGTCGGCCAGCATGATCATGGCAAAGTATTCGCCAAGCACGCTCTGGGTAATGTCGAGAATGTTTGCGTTGTACTTGGCGCAAACGTTGGCCACATCCGCGATGATGCCTACGGTGTCCTTTCCTGTGACGGTAATAACTGCTTTCATTTCTTCCCATTCCTTTCCGTAAACAACTGTTTTTTCAGTTAGTTAAAGTATATAACAGAATACGCGCTTTGTCAAGTGTTTTTCGGGCGCCGCCTTGACTTTTTGCGGGCCGCGTGGTATAATGAGGCAGATTCCCTTTTTGGGAAAAACCAAAAGAAAAAAAGGAAGATCCCCTATGAACAGTCACGCAGGCTTCGGCTCCGGCGGCGCGCCCTACGAGGTAGCCGTCCGAGAGGCAAAAAGCGGAAAGCTGATGCTCAAAAAAGCCCTTCTCATTCTCGCCTACGTCGGCTACGCGGCGGGACTTTTGCTCCTTGGAACAACGGCCAAGCTGATCCTTCCCCTGCTCGCACTGCTCCCCGTTACGCTCTGGATCATCGTCTTTTTCACCTGGCGCTATACGCAGGTGCAGTATGAATATTCCTTCTTCGCGGGAGAGATGACGGTCTGCCGCATTCTCGGTGACCGCTTTCGCAAGACGTTGGTTAAGGTTCCCATCGCGCTTCTTTGCGCAGTCCTGCCCTACGAGGAGGATTTCACCGAGCAGATCAAGCGCTTTGATGCGCAGGACACGATTTTTGCCGCATCCTCTCTCTCCGCGCCCTCGCTCCGCGTCGCTCTTTGGAAGGATCCCGACGACGGAAGGAAGCTCGCCCTGCTCTTTGAGCCGGACGATCACGCCCTAAAGATTCTGCACTACTACAACGCGGCAGCCCTTACGCTGCGCAAATAAAAATTCAATCGGAGGTACGTCCCATGGCAAAGCAACAGCCCGAGATCACCCTGCATTTACAGGAGGAGCTTCTCCGCAAATTTCTCTACGTCGCATCCGTGGAGGGGCGCTCGCCAAACAATCATCTGATCATGCTTCTTCGGAACAACGTGCAATATTTTGAGCGTGCCAAGGGACGCATCCCTGCCGAGAAGCTGCGCGAGATCGACCTTGCGGAATACCTCCCCACTTGTGGTTTGGGGGTATACCCGGTATGCCGGTTACGCTGCTGGCAAGTGCAATAGATGATTTTCAGAATTTCCGGGTTGGCTCAAATGACGATGCCGCTATGCACCTGAGTATATTGGACAGCGACCAGAGCCGTATCTGCTGGTTATGTGCAACCCGTCAGTTACTGGTAGGAACATCTGATAGCGAGTGGTGCCTTTCATCAGGAAATGGCGGAGCGCTCACCCCTACATCTGTTGCGTTCCGCAGGCAGTCTTCGGTAGGCAGTGAGGTCATGCCGGCACGCACGGTTGAAAACACTGTGCTGTTTGTACAGCGGGGGGGAAGACGCATGCGAGAAATTGCTTACCGTC
>JAFOGE010000066.1 GCA_017386965.1 Clostridia bacterium | reverse complement strand
GATCCTGTTTGGCGTCCTGCTTTGCGTTTTGCACCGTCCCGGTGACGACCGCCGCGTGCGTCGCACGGTGCTTGCGGTAGCGATCCTCGTGACGGTGCTTGAGATCTACAAGCAGATCAACTACACCTTTACGGTGGAGGGAGACACCATTCGCACCTACTATCAGTGGTATAGCTTCCCCTTCCAATTCTGCTCCATGCCCATGTACGTCGGACTCCTGACGGCATTCTTCCGTCGGGGCAGGGTACACCGCGCGCTGATGGCCTTTTTGGCAACCTACGCACTCTTTGCGGGCATCTGCGTGATGGTCTATCCCAACACGGTCTTTATTTCCACGATCGGCATCAATATCCAGACCATGATCTGCCACGGCTCGATGATCTCGGTTGGCATGTATCTCTGGTACTCGGGCTACGTCAAACCGCATCACAAGACCATTCTCGGCGCGATGGCGGTCTTCTCCGTTGCGATCCTTTGCGCCGTCACGCTCAACGAGCTTGCCGCCGTGACGGGAATTTTGGAGGAGCATACCTTCAATATGTTCTTCGTCAGCCCCTACTGTGAGCCCTCGCTCCCCGTCTACTCCCTGGTGCAGGCGGCCGTGTCCTATCCCTTCTGCCTTTTGATCTATTTCCTTGGCTTCAGCGCGGCGGCCTACGTGATCCTGCTTGCCGTTATGGGCATCTCCCGTCTGGTCACCCGTTGCAAAACGAAAACGCGCGCGGTCGACGGACAAGCAAATGAATGAATTCTTTTCGGAGGATACATATGACAGAAATTACCCCAAGCACCGAGAAGCGGGATCTGCGCCCCTTTCTTGACTGCGCCATGGAGATCGGCGAGCAAATGCTGGTCTGCGGTGCAGAGGTGCATCGCGTGGAGGACAGCGTACGCCGCATCTGCTATGCGGTGGGAGCTGAGCGCGTGGATATGTTCGGCATCACCAGCAGTATGGTCCTTACCGTTCGCGGAGCGGACGGCAAGCTCTACACCCAAACGCGGCGCGTTACCTCGCTGGAAACCGATTTTCATAAGCTGGACAGGCTGAACCGTCTCTCCCGACGCATCTGCTCGGAGAGCATGACGGTAGAGCAGATCCGTGACGAGCTTGACGCCATCGGCAGGATCCGGCACTATCCTTTTTGGGCGGAATGCCTGGCCTACGTGATGATCTCCTCCTCCTTTGCGCTGTTCTTTGGCGGCGGATGGCAGCAGGCGATCGTGGCGGGCGTGATCTCCGTGATCCTGCGCTTCGTGGTGGAGCTCGCGGACAGAATGATCCAAAACGCAATCTTTTCCAAGTTCCTTTGCTCCTTCGTTCTTACGGCACTGACCTTTGGCGCGGTGCGCCTGGGGCTTGCTCCGCGCGCGGACGAGATCATCATCGGCTGCATCATGCTTCTGATTCCGGGCATCGGCTTTACCAATGCTATGCGCGATATTTTCACCGGAGACAGCATTGCCGGCGTTTTGCGTTGCCTTGAGGCCGTGCTTGGCGCACTGGCCATTGCGGGCGGCTATTACTTATTTGCCTTTTTGACGGGAGGTGGCGCAATATGACATTTCCTGAGTTTTTCCAAATTCTCGTTGCCGCAGTAGGCTCGATCGGCTTTGCGATCCTCTTCAATATCCGCGGACGCCGTCTGCTTTCGGTAGCGGTCGGCGGAGGCCTTTGCTGGCTGCTCTTCCTTCTGCTGAATCGCTGGATCGAAAACGAGGCCGGTTGCTTTTTCCTTGTGGCCATGCTGGTCTCACTCTATGACGAGCTTATGGCGCGCGTGCTGAAGTCGCCGACGACGGTCTTCCTTCTCCCCTCGCTCGTTCCCCTGATTCCCGGAGCTTCGCTCTATTACACGATGGTGGGGGCTGTGAGCAAGCATCAGGCGGATTTTCTTGCCCGTGCCGTTCAAACGGTCGAGCTGGCCGGTGCATTGGCCATCGGCATTATTGCCAGCACGCTGATCGTTCGCATCATCAATTGGATCCTTGCCTTGATCCGACTCCAAAAAAACAAGAATTCTGCTAAAAAATAGAAAGACGGGATGAGTCCGCATGCAGGCTGCATGGGTGACTCATCCCGCCTTTTTGAACACGGAAGGATCAGTACATTTTATATTTCAAGCGAAGATTGTCTGCAATCATGGCGATGAATTCGGAGTTGGTCGGCTTTCCGCGGTTGTTTTGGATGGTATAGCCGAAATAGGAATTGAGGGTGTCCACGTCCCCTCTGTCCCAAGCGACCTCAATGGCATGACGGATCGCGCGTTCCACGCGGCTGGTGGTCGTTTGATACTTCTTGGCTACGGAGGGGTAGAGCACCTTCGTAACGGAATTGATGATGTCACTGTCATTGATGGTAAGCATAATGGCGGTGCGCAGATATTGATATCCCTTAATGTGTGCGGGAACACCGATCTGATGAATGATCTGCGTTACCTGGGTTTCCATATCCGGCGTATGCTCTGTGCTTTGCATGGCTGCGGCGGGAATCTCCTGCTGTCGGCGTTGGAGGATGCTCTGGATGTGCTCACACAGGCTGACCATATTGACGGGCTTGAGAAGGCAAAGATCTGCACCTGCCTCGGTCGCCTGAATAAAAACGTTTTGGTTGGAAACCGAGGAAACGATGATAAAAGCAGGCTTTTTATCGCGCCCCCAGTCGAGAGAGAGGCAGCTGCGCAGAACCCCGATCCCATCCAGCTTGGAGAGCCACACCTCCATCAATACGACGTCGGGGCGTGTGCTTGTGATCTTGTGCAGCGCGTCCTCGCCGTTGGATGCTTCGTCGATGTGGCTGTATCCTGCGCGGATCAACCCTTCGCGCAGCGCACTTCGGGTAACGGTGCTTTCGTCGGCGATGAGAATCTTCGTTGTGTATTCCATTTGTAAAATAACCTCCAAAAAATTCGTGATTCGTTTCTTACAGGAATATTTTACCATATTTTGGAAAAAATTGCAAGAGAAAAGGTAACAAAAAAGTTGACAAAATTTACCATATAAAACTGGTAAATTTTGCCAAACTTATGTCGAAGAAAGAATTTATTTGGAGTGTTGACAGGGCTCGTTGAAGAAATCGGTCAGATCCACTTCGTAGCGTCCCCCCATATTTTTGGAGAAGCCAATGGCCCGGATCAGGGTTTCGTTATCGCAGGGGGCGTCGAAAAAGGCGCGATGTACGCCGCAGAGGTCGATAAAGTTCAAAGCGGCGCGCCCCATGACGAACATTGGCTCAAATTCGTATTTGTCGGGCAAGGACGCAAAATGCAGAATTCGGCCGCCGTTTGCGTCCATTGTAAACTGGCACATGCCGCGCAGCTCTCCGTCAACCAAGGCCTGGTAGGCCAAAAGCTCGGTCTGAAAGGGAATGCCGCAGCGGGCGCAGAGAGCCTCCTGCTCTTGCTTGGATTGAATGGGGAGTACCTCCAGCATATCGTTTTCCTTCCTTTTATTTATTGAATGATTGTTTCTCGACGTTGGGAAAGAGGTAGCGAACCTCCTCCTCGGTCAGATCCCGCCAGGATCCTGCGGGAAGCGATCCCAGTGGGATCTTGCCGATGGCTACACGGCGCAGACGGAGGACGTTTAGCCCGACGGTCGCACACATACGGCGGATCTGTCGGTTGCGCCCCTCAAAAAGGGTCATCTCCAAGGTGTCCGTGGAGAGAGGGCGTACCTTTACGGGACGAATGGGGTAGCCATCCAGGAGCATCGCACTTCCCAGTGCTGCAAGCTGCTCTGCGTTGGGGAGGGGGGACACCGTGACGTGGTAGATCTTTGGAATTTCGTGTCGGGGATGGGTCAGATGGTTGGCAAAATCGCCGTCATCCGTCAGGAGGAGTAACCCTTCCGAATCCATGTCCAGCCGTCCTACGGGATAGACGCGGCTGTCCAGATCCTTGACCAGATCGGTCACCTTGCGCCGTCCTCGCTCGTCGCTCATCGTGGTGACGTAGCCGCGCGGCTTGTGCAGCATCAGGTAATGATGTGCCGATCGCGCCGGAGGAAGGATTCGCTTTCCCCGGAATTCGATGCAGTCACGGTCGGGGTCGATTTTGTCGCCAATCATAGCGCAAACGCCATTGACCCGTACCTCGCCGTTGGCGATGGCGCGTTCGGCGGCGCGTCTGGAGAGAACGCCACAGTCGGTGAAATATTTTTGCAGTCGGATGGGCTCGGCCATGAAGGTTCCTTTCCAAGCGCGTTCGCACTTTAATGGAAGAATGAAAAGAGAGAGATCAGCCATTGCAGGAAGGATCTCTTTTCGATTTTTTTGGGGATTGCGTAACAGGACGAGAGAGGGACCCTACCGATGATCTCGGCTTGCCCATCCCCGTCGGTGTCGCAGAAAAAGAGCACGCACCCCTCGCGGCTTTCAGCATCGATGGGGGCGTATTCAAAGCGCGGAAGCTCTACTCGGTGTGTGATCCTTCCGCAGGACTTGGGAAGCGTTACGCGCAGGGCCTCCGTATTGGTGACCATCACGTAGCCCTCCGTTCCGCCCATGACGGGAAGGGGCATAAGGAAAGCATCCTTCTCGCAGAGCAGGACCGAATGATACCGAGAGAATCCATAGTCCAAAAGAGCAGTGTGATCCGCCCAGTCATCCGGGGCGCGCAGGGTGACGGCAATCAGCGTTACGCCGTCCCGCTCTGCGGCAGATACCAGACAACGCCCGCTTCGCTTGGTGTAGCCGGTCTTGACACCGATACAGCCCTCGTATAGACGAAGGAGCTTATTGTGGTTGATCAGAAGCCGCACGCTTCCCTCCGAAGGATGGGAAATGGTCGTTTTTTTGGTTGCGACAAGGGTACGGAACAGAGGCTCTCGAAGGGCCTTCTGCGTGATGATCGCCAGCTCCCGTGCCGTTGTATAATGCTCCGCGTCATCCAAGCCGTGTGGGTTGGTAAAGTGGGTGCTTTTCAGCCCAAGCTCGTCTGCCATGCGGTTCATTTCCTCGGAAAATGCCTCGACGCTTCCGCTGATGCCAATGGCGATCGCAAGAGCCGCATCGTTTGCAGACTCTAAAAGAAGCGCGTAGAGAAGCTCCTCCAGGGTCAATCGCTCATTCGCTACCAGATAGACCGAGGAGCCTTCCACCCCGATCGCATCGGGATGAACGCACAGGGGCGTGTCGGGGGAGCAAAGGGAGAGTGCGGTCAGTGCCGTCATGATCTTCGTCGTGCTGGCCATGGGGAGCGGAAGATCGGCGTTCTTCTCACAAATGACGGCTCCGCTTTCTGCCTCGATCAGAACCGCGCTCTCGGCCGAGAGCCTTGGCGAAGCCGTTTCGTTCGGGGCGGCGGAGATCGGGGACGGGAAGAATCGGATGGCGCAAAGTGCCATCCAAAGGCATAGCAGGGACTTCCATACGCGCATGACAAGAACCTCCGGAAAAATGAATGATTTGAATCATATATATTTTTCCGGAGCGTCTTTTATGTCATTGTGCAGGACAAAAGGAGGATCAGCCCTTCTTTGCCAGCTTCTTTGCTTCCTTGGCTTCCTTTGCGGCAGCCTTCTTCATCATC
The DNA here is from genome assembly GCA_017386965.1 of Clostridia bacterium. Classification (GTDB taxonomy): domain Bacteria; phylum Bacillota; class Clostridia; order Oscillospirales; family CAG-272; genus UMGS1865. The sequence goes on along the minus strand of JAFOGE010000066.1, from coordinate 3,384 downwards.
TTGATTTCCTTGCGGGTCAAGGGCTCTGCGGGCTCGTCGGCCAGCTGCTTGGCGCATTCTGCCTCCATACGGCAGATCTGCTCTGCGTCGGGCGTGCCCTCCGCATCGCCTGCCTCGCCCTTAAAAACAGCCTTGATGCGTGCGAGGATGTCGGGAGCCTGGTCGATGATGTCGGCAACCTGCTCGATGGGGCTGGATTTTTCGGGGCTGATGGGAAGCATTTCTACCTTACCATCGGGATAAACGGTCAGAAAACCGATGGGAAGAACGGTAACGCCGGTTCCGCCGCCGCCGCCGAAGTTCTTGTTGCCCTCCTCCGACTTTGCAGGGAGATCCAACCCACCGGAGGCAAAGCCCATGGAAACCTTGGAAATCGGAATGATCACGGTTCCGCTGGGAGTCTGGATCTGGTTGCCGACAACGGTGTTTGCATCCACGATGGTGCGGATCTGGTCCAGAGAGCTGTCAATGATTTGCTTGATCGAAGATTCGTTTTGCATGGTATTCTTCCTTTCGAGTGTCTGTATTGATGATTCTTTTAATTTTCTTTCTTTGCGGCCTCGGCGTCGAGCAGCTCCTTGAGCGCAATGCGGCGCTTTGCCCTGCGATTGGCAAGGCTTTTTTCCTTTTGGTAAGCAAAAAGCATGGAAAGCCCCAGCTTGACGGCGCGGATCAGACGGATGGAGCAGATGATGTCGATATCCGCATGGGTTTTTCCGGAGGTATAATCCGGTTGAATAATCATGGCACCCTCACGGCGCTTGATGCGCATGAAGTGCGTTTGGATCCATTGGAGCAGGAAGGTTGCGCTCTGCAGGATCACGGCGTAGAGCAATGCCGTTTGCGCGGCATCCTCTGTACCAACGAAAAGATGCATGCGCTTGACCTTTAATGTCAGCTTCCCCTGCGTTTGCGCGTAGAGCTTCTGCAGAAGCGCTAAGATCATGTCCAGCTTTTCCTTGAGATTGGGGGTCGGCTTCTTGACGTGCTTTGCGGCAAGATTCTTCTTTTTCTCGGCGCGGCGCGCAGCCTTGGCCTTGGCGCGAAGGCGCTTCTTCTCAGCCTTTTTCGCAAGCCGCTTTTGACGCCGAAGCTCCCTACGGAGCGCTGCATCCGGATTGTAGCAGCGAGAGAGGTCCCGAGCGTCCCTCTCCTTCGGATCCTTATCGGATACGAGCGTGTAGGGAATTCCGCAGACATGAACCGTGATACGAAGCTTCTCCTTGCAGCGGATGCGGATCTTCGCGTGCCCAAAAATGAGAAGCAACAGGATCAGAAGCAACAGACCGCCCAGCGCCAGAAGAACGATGAGCAACGGATGCATATCAGCCCTCCCCTCCGACGTCCTCGGGAGCAGTTTCCTCGCTGACGCCGCTTTCAAAGATGAGCCCGCTTTCCTCGGGATCAACGGCCTCGGTGTAATCCTTCGTCGCGGTTGCCTCAAAGGCTTCGACGTTCTCCACGCCCTCGGCGTCCTTCTCCGCACCTGCGCTCTCGGTCTGCTCCGCCTGTGCGGCGGCAACGCTGAGGGCCTCGGTTTCGGGAAGCTCATCCAGGGAGCGCAGACCGAATACACGAAGGAATTTGTCGGTCGTTACGTAGAGCATGGGACGGCCGGGAGCATCCAGACGCCCCGCTGCCTCGATCAGTCCCTTGTCCAGAAGGGAGCCGACGGCATAGGAGCTATCCACTCCGCGCACCAGCTCAATAAAGGAGCGCGTAACCGGTTGATTGTAGGCAACCACTGCCAGAACCTCCATTGAGGAGGCCGAGAGGTTTCCGCCGCGGCGGATTCCGAGTGCCTCACGAATGTAAGGCGCGTACCTCTCGTCGGTCGTAAATTGGCAGGTCGTGGGGTAGAGGAGCAGACGGATTCCGTGATGGGTGTCCTCCTGCTCGTAGTGTGCCGCGATGCTCTTGACCATCGTGCGTACGTCCTTTGCATTCAGGCCCAAAACCTCGGCGATCTTATCGTATCGCATGGGATAGCCTGCGGCGAAGAGGATGGCCTCAATGGCTTGCTCGATCTCTTGCGCCGTGGTAAGCGGCTCGAGCAGAGGTGCGGATTGTTTCTTTTCATCCATGGCAGTATCTAAAAATCCTTTCTTGGGGATTGTGAAATGGCTAAGGTTATTTTGAGGAGTCGGGCAGATCCTTGGCTTGCTTTGCCATCGTGCGCACGATCTCCTGCATATCCAGGCCCAGATCGTCCAGCAGGTCCTCTTCCTCCTGGGAAAGACGCTCGTCAATCAGAGCGGCCATCTGCGCCTCGGCCTCGAGGTCGCTGTCATCCGGGGGGAGCAGCTCCTCTGCGTCCGTTATATCCGAGGCCGCCAAAGCGGATTCCTTGGCCAGTCGGCGCTCCTCGGCACGCTTGGCACGAGCTTCCTCGCGCAGCCGCTTCTTCTCGGCCAGCTTTTGCTCGCGGATGATGCGGCGCTGCTCGCGGTGCATCTCGGCCTTGGAGGAGAGCGGAATGGGCTCGTCATCATCGTGTACGGTACGTGCCGCTGCCTCCTCACCGCTGGGATCCTCCGGGTTTTCATTGACGATGAAACGAGTGCTTGAACCGTGTACGGTCACGTAGGATTCCTCGTCCTCATCGATCAGGATCTTACGCACCTTGATCAATTCCAAAATGCCCAGGAAGATCGCGATGAGATCCGAGAGGGAGGTGGCATCCGAAAGAAGCTCCTTCATCGAGGGCTTCGGCTTTTTCGACATATGGTGCAGGATGCCTACGATCTTGACGTCAACAGGGACGATCGGCTTTGCGATCATGGGGGCAAAGACCTGCTTTTCCGCCTTGGGGCGGCTTTCGTTTGCGGCGATGATACGGCGCACAGCGAGGCAGAGGTCGGTAACCTCCTGATCGGCCACATAGGTGACGTCCACCGTGATCTCGTCGGTATCCTTGACCATGCGTCCGCTGAAGCGTTGGTACAGAGGCGCCATCTTGGCAGCGGCCTGCTTTGCCTGCTGATAGCGCAGGAGGGCATCGGCCAGCTCGGCGCGGGGATCCTTCTCGTCGGGGGTGATGCGGGGCAGTAGCATCTTGCTTTTGATCAGCATCAGCTCGCTTGCCATAACGATAAATTCGCCGGCCAGCTCCATGTCCAGATCCTCTGCGGCACGGATGTATTCCAGGTACTGATCGCAGATCACCGCGATGGGAATGTCCTCAATATTCACTTTGTTCTTTTGGATCAAGGAGAGAAGCAGGTCCAGAGGGCCTTCAAACTGCTCGATCCGGTAGGTCAGTGTTTCCATTGGCGCGGAGAGGTCCTTTCACGATAAAGAGTATAGGGTGGCGATCAGAGCGCCTTTGCGAAGATTCGGATAAAGAATTCGCAAACAGGGGAAGCTACAAGCGCCGTCAGCTTC
>JAFOGE010000065.1 GCA_017386965.1 Clostridia bacterium | reverse complement strand
TCCGCCCCGTCCGACGGGGAGCATACGGTATCCTTCCAAAATGTATCTATGATCTATCCCGATCATTCCGAGCCCTCGCTTTCCGGAATCACCTTCACCGCCCGTCGAGGCGAAACGGTGGGAATCATTGGCTCGACCGGCTCCGGAAAAAGCACGTTGGTCAACTTGATTCCGCGCTTCTACGATGCTTCGGACGGCAAGGTGCAGGTCTTCGGACGCGACGTCCGCTCCTATACACCGGACGCACTGCGAGAGCAGATCGCCATCGTGCCGCAAAAGGCCGTGCTTTTTAAGGGAACGATTCGCTCCAATCTTCTCTGGGGCAATCCAAACGCCACCGAGGACGCGCTTTGGGAGGCTCTGGAAAGAGCCCAGGCCAAGGACTTTGTTCTTGCAAAGGAAGGTGGACTGGATGCTCCCGTGTCCCAAAACGGAAAGAATTTTTCGGGAGGACAAAGGCAGCGCCTGACCATTGCCAGAGCGCTTGTGCGCAAGGCACCTATCCTGATTTTGGATGACAGCTCCTCCGCACTGGATTACGCAACCGACGCCGCTCTGCGGCGCGCCCTGCGCTCTCTGCCCGAGAATCCCACCGTCTTTCTCATCTCCCAACGCACCTCCTCCATCCGCCATGCGGATCGGATCCTGGTCCTGGAGGATGGCGAGGCCGTGGGGCTTGGAACGCACACCGAGCTTTTGAAATGCTGTGAGGTCTATCGGGAGATCCACGAATCCCAATACAGACGGGAGGTGGAAGAGGCATGAGCAAGAACCGCAAAAGGCTCTCCTTTGACAGCAAAACCGCCCTGCGCGTTCTGCGGGAGATGAAGCATCACCGTCTTTCCCTTCTTCTCTCCCTTCTCTTCGCGGCGGCAAGCGTCTTTCTGACGCTCTACATTCCCCTTCTGACGGGGGATGCCATTGACCTCATTCTGGAAAAGGGCAACGTCGATTTGACCGGTGTGACGCGCATCGTGCTGCAGATCGGCATCTGCACTCTGCTCTGCGCGCTTTCCCAATGGCTGATGAACGTGCTCAACAACCGCATCACCTACGCCATGGTGCGCAAGCTCCGCAGACGCACCTTTGAAAAGCTTCAAAGGCTTCCCATCTCCTACCTGGACGGTCATTCGGTCGGAGATACCGTGAGCCGTATGATGACCGACGTGGACCAGCTGACAGACGGACTGCTTCTCGGATTTTCCCAGTTCTTTACGGGTATTCTGACCATTCTCGGAACCCTCGTCATCATGCTCTTTTTACACCCCGGCATTGCGCTGGTTGTCATCTTCGTCACTCCGCTCTCCCTCTTTGTGGCATCCTTTATTGCCAAGCGGACCTACTCGATGTTCCGACTGCAATCCGAAACACGCGCGGAGCAGACCGCGCTGATCGAGGAATACGTCGGACAGCACAAGACGGTTGCCGCCTTTGGATACGAGAAGGAGGCACAGGAAGCATTTGACGAGGTCAACAACCGGCTGGGCAAATGCGCGCTGCGCGCTACCTTCTTCTCCTCTCTGACCAATCCCTGCACCCGCTTCGTCAACAATCTCGTCTATGCGGGCGTGGCTCTCGTTGGAGCACTTCTCTGCTTCGGCGGAGGAAATCTCTCGGTTGGCGGACTTTCCAAATTTCTTTCCTACGCAAACCAGTACACCAAGCCCTTCAACGAGATCTCCGGCGTTTTGACCGAGCTGCAAAATGCATTGGCCTGTGCGTCCCGCGTCTTTGAGATTCTGGATGAGCCCGAGATCCTGCCGGACGAGCCGAATGCTCTGGTATTGCAGGATGCCGAGGGAAGCATCGCGCTTGAAAACGTCGCCTTCTCCTATACGCCCGAGCAGGATCTGATCCGCGGCCTGCATCTCTCCGTTTCTCCGGGAGAGCGCATCGCCATTGTCGGACCGACGGGATGCGGCAAAACGACATTGATCAATCTCTTGATGCGCTTTTATGACGTATGCGACGGATCCATCCGCATCGACGGAACGGATCTGCGCAAGATCACACGAGCCTCTCTGCGTGCCTCCTGGGGCATGGTCCTGCAGGATACCTGGCTGCGTGCCGCAACGGTGCGCGAGAACATCTGCATGGCAAAGCCGGATGCAACCAATGAGGAAATGATCGCCGCGGCCAAGGCCGCACACGCGCATTCCTTTATCAAGCGTCTGCCAAAGGGATATGACACCGTTCTCGGTGAGGGCGGAGGCTCGCTCTCCCAGGGGCAAAAGCAGCTCCTCTGCATTGCCCGCGTTATGCTGGCACTCCCGCCGATGCTCATTCTGGACGAGGCGACCTCCTCGATCGATACCCGCATGGAAGGTAAGATCCAAAAGGCCTTCGCGCAGATGATGCACGGACGCACCTCCTTCATTGTAGCGCACCGCCTCTCGACCATCGAATCGGCCGACGTTATTCTGGTCATGAAAAGCGGTAAGGTCATCGAGCAAGGGGATCACGCTTCCCTGCTTGCACAAAAGGGATTTTACTACACGCTCTACAACAGTCAATTCGAATCCTGAATTTTTTCGTTTTTTCGAAAAACCATCCTTGTTTCCGCATTTAATTTACATTCAATTTATATTCATCTGGTATAATGCAACCCTAATTTTCAAATATTACGGAGGAAATCACATTGCTCGCCCTGAAAGGCATTACAAAAACCTACAGCTCCGTTGGATCGGACGTCCGCGCCTTGGACGGAATTACACTGGAATTCAGACAAAGTGAATTCGTATCGATCCTCGGCCCCTCTGGCTGCGGAAAAACCACGCTTCTCAACATCATCGGAGGTCTGGACCAATACACCAGCGGAGATCTGATCATCAACGGAATCTCCACCAAAAGATATCGGGATGCGGATTGGGACACCTACCGCAATCATTCCATCGGCTTTGTGTTCCAGAGCTACAACCTCATTCCGCACCAAACCGTCCTTGCCAACGTCGAGCTTGCACTGACGCTTTCGGGCATCTCCAAGAGAGAACGCCGCGTGCGCGCCATCAAGGCACTGCGCGAGGTGGGCTTGGGAGATCAGCTGAACAAGAAGCCCAACCAGATGTCGGGCGGACAGATGCAGCGCGTTGCCATCGCGCGCGCCTTGGTCAACGATCCCGATATTCTCCTTGCCGACGAGCCTACGGGTGCGTTGGATACGCAGACCAGTGTACAGATCATGGAGCTGCTCCATGAGATCGCAAAAACAAAGCTGGTCATCATGGTCACGCACAACCCCGAGCTTGCCACGGAGTATTCCTCCCGCATCATCCGCCTGCTCGACGGCCGCATCGTAGGAGATACAAGCCCTTACTTCTCCAACGCAAAGGCCGAGAATGCAAAAAAGGAGAAGAAGTCCAATCCCTTCTCGATCCAGCCCGAGGACGTTGCAAGGCATCACCTGATCGGAAGCGGCGTGAAAAAGCCCTCCAAGCAGGCCAAGAAGAAGCGCTCCATGTCCTTCTTCACTGCCCTCTCCCTCTCCCTGAACAACCTGATGACCAAGAAGGGGCGCACCTTTATGACCTCCTTTGCCGGCTCTATCGGTATCATTGGTATTGCACTGATCCTCTCGGTATCTACCGGAGTCAACAGCTTCATCAACGACGTTCAGAGAGATACCCTCTCCACGTATCCGCTCACCATACAGGGAGAAACGCAGGATATGAGTGCAATGTTCGCTGCAATGACGCAGGTCAGCGAATCACTCAACGGAGAGGTGGACCCCAACAAGATTTATGTGGACGATTCACTTGGCAGCATGGTTTCTGCCATGAGTGCTACCACAAAGAACAATCTGACCGCCTTTAAGGCCTACCTGGACGCGCATTACGACGAGATCCGCAATTACGTCAGCGACGTGCAGTACACCTATGATTTTGATCTGCAGGTCTTCTCCGCGGACGGAAAGACACAGGTCAGCCCCACCACCATCTTCCAGAACATGGGCTCTGCCTTTGCCGGGATCGGTGAGATGATGGAATCGATGGGCAGCTCCGGAGGCTTTAACGTTCTCTCCGAGATGCTCAACAACCAAGCCCTGCTCGACGAGCAGTACGAATTGATCGGCGAGGGAAGCCATTGGCCTACCGAAGCCAACGAGGTCGTCCTGGTTCTGGGACAGGACAACCGCATCAGCAAAATGACCCTGTATATGCTGGGTGTGCTGGACCAGGGAGAGCTTGAGGGAATCATGGAAGACCTGATGACCGATGGCACCTACGATACCACGCCCATCGAGCCATATGACCTTGAAGACTTCCTCGGCATGGAATTCCTCCTGCTCAACACCTCCGATTTCTACGCCAAGAGAGCCAACGCCACCTATACGGTGGACGGTGTGGAATACCCCATTTGGTACGATATGCGATCTGCCGCCTTTGATCAGGAATCCTTTGTAACGCAGAACGGCACGAAGCTCATGATCTCCGGTATCGTCCGTCCCCGTGAGGGCGCAACCGCGACCTCCATCACGGGAGCGATCGGATACACGAAGGCACTGACCGAATATATCCTCGATAAGAACGCCGAGAGCGAAGTCCTCAATCAGCAAAAGGCCACGCCTGGGCACAACGTCCTTTCCGGACTGGAATTCAAGCGCACACCCTATACCCGTGAGAACATTCACGAGCTGATCGAAAAGGTGGATGACGCCACGATGGAACAGCTCTACGCCTATATGACGCAGCAGATCCTCGCCAACCCCGACTTTGCCGACCAGCTGGTCGTCAACAGCCGCGAGTCCTTCCTCGGCTTCTTCTCCATTATGCCGAGTGAATACCGCACGGAGCTGCTCTCTGTCATGATCCATACCGCCAAGGCAAAGGATCCCTCGGGCTTTTCGCTGATGCCCATCATGTCAGTCCTCAGCCAGACCACCGGCGGCATTACCGTTACTGCCGACAATCTGGTAAAGCTCCTTCCTGTTCTCTCCACTGAGCAGATCATGCTTGCCCTTGTTGGTATGCCCGCAACCGACGCGACCGAAACGATGCCCGCCATTCCCGCGATCCCCGGTCTGATCGAGCTGTGCGGCGAGGAGATGATGCAGGCCATCTACACGGAAATGACCGCGCGCATCAAAACCCTGACCATTACCGAGGAAAGCTTCACCCTGCTCCTGCAGGGCGGATTCATTCCGGATGACCAATTTGTCGAGATGGAGTAAATGCTCTACAAACTCGCACCCCAGACCGATGCCACCTACGACCGCGTGCTGCAGGAGCTTGGCGACGCTGAGAAGGCAACCCCCGCCTCGATCAACTTCTACGCCATCGATTTCGAATCCAAGGATCAGATCGAAGCCTTTATTAAGGCCTACAACGAGCAGGCAAAGGAGGAGGATCGCCTCCAGTACACCGATGTGATCGGCCTGATGATGTCCTCCGTGACCATTATCATCAACGCCATCACCTACGTCCTGATCGCCTTCGTAGCCATCTCCCTCGTGGTTTCCTCCATCATGATCGGCATCATCACCTATATCTCCGTGCTGGAGCGCACCAAGGAGATCGGTATTCTGCGTGCCATCGGCGCATCGAAGCGGGACGTCAGCCGCGTCTTCAATGCGGAAACGCTCATCGTTGGCTTTGTCGCCGGTATGATCGGTATTCTGGCCACCCTTGCCCTCAACGTTCTGATCAACGTGATCCTCTTCCACTTCACACAGATCGCAAACCTGAAGGCTGTGCTTCCCCCGACCGCCGCGATCATCCTGGTCGGCATCAGCATGTTCCTGACCTTTATCGCAGGTCTGTTCCCCTCCGGCATTGCATCCAAGCGCGATCCCGTTGAGGCCCTGCGACGCGAATAACCCTACCCGTTGGGGCGCCGAAATGCAGAAAGCATTTCGGCGCTCCTCTT
>JAFOGE010000064.1 GCA_017386965.1 Clostridia bacterium | reverse complement strand
GTACCAGAACCACCTTCCCTGCGCGATGGGGATGCGCGTTGGTATCCGAAGGGCCTCCGTGCGTTGCCCAACGTGTATGACCAATGGCGCAGTGAGCATCCAAAAGGCCTTCCTCCTCCAGCTTCTGCTTCAGATCGCCGATGCGGCCGCGGCATTTTACAACCTCAACCCCCTCCTCGGTGCGCGCTGCGATACCGACCGAGTCATATCCGCGATACTCCAGGACCGAAAGGCCCTCTGTCATCTTCGGGATGGCGTTTTCCATTCCCGTATAGCCAATAATTCCACACATAAATATCACCCTTGGAAAGAGCTATTTTGGCATAAAAATAGCCCTCATCCATAGCCTTTCTCAAAAATTGTACCACAATAAAACCCTCGCACCAAGAATGCTTTGAGGGGTTTTCTGTGTTCATTTTTTTGCTTTGGACAGGGTTTGTTTTGCGGTTGCCCGCATATTTGACCTGTTTATAACGATGCGCTTGGGCGCACCGGAGAAGCATCCGCCGAATGTTTCGATCACTTCTCACCTCGTTAACCGTTTCCTTGCGACCGGAAGCGGTCTGGCGCTATCATTACCCGGATTTGCGGGAGGCTGTGTGCAGTTTGGATGCAGGCGCATGAAGCTCCGCCGCTTTGCAGCGGAGCTCCCATCACGCGGGAATCCGCGTTATCATCCATTGTGTTTCGTTACAATTTGTTCCCGTGACTTATAAATGCTGTTTTCCGGTACATATCCGCGCACGGGAGAGAGCGGATAAATATTGGAATGCGGTCCTACCACCGTTCCCGGATTCAGAACGCTGTTGCATCCGACCTCGACGAAATCGCCAAGCATCGCACCGACCTTCTTGCGTCCCGTTTCGATCCGTTCTGCGCCATAGCGAATTTCGACCAAGGTCTTATCGCTCTTGACGTTAGAGGTGATCGAGCCGGCACCCATATGTGCCTTATAGCCGAGAATCGAGTCCCCGACGTAATTATAGTGTGGCACCTGCACCCCGTCAAAGAGAATGCAGTTTTTCAGCTCGGTAGAGTTTCCTACCACCGCACCGGCGCCAACGATCGCGCTTCCGCGAATGAAGGCACAGTGACGCACCTCTGCCTCCGCACAAATGATGCACGGGCCGTGAACCGATGCGCTTGCAGCGACCTTTGCCGTTTTTGCGATCCAAACGTCCTCGCCTACGCGGTCATACTCCTGCTCTGAAAGAGTCTTGCCAAGGTCGCGGATGAAGTCCGCAATCTCGGGAAGCACCTCCCAGGGATAGGTAAAGCGCGCAAGCAGGGGAGCCGCTACGGAATGCTCCGGCTGCAGATAAAGCGAAGTGATCTTGACTCCTTCTCCAAATCCGACCATGGATGCACTCCTTTCTCAGGCCAGACCGCGGTCGCGGATGACCTGAACGACTGCCTCCGTATAGCTCTCACAAAGAGCCACCGTGGAAGCCTCTACCATGACGCGGATCACAGGCTCGGTTCCGCTCTCACGCAGAAGGATACGGCCGGTCTTGCCCAGCTGCTCGCTGACACGTGCGATCTCGGCCTGCACAGCCTCATCGTTGCGTACGGCAGCCTTATCGGCCACGCGGACGTTCTTGATGACCTGCGGAAGCATCTTGACAGGCTCTGTCAGCTTGCTCAAGGGAAGCTTGCTGTCGATCACCGCCTCCATGACCTTGATTGCCGTCAGAATACCGTCACCGGTAGTGGCATACTTGGTCATGATGATGTGTCCCGACTGCTCGCCGCCAAGGCAATTTCCGGTTTGCTGCATGTTCTCATACACATACCGGTCACCAACGGTCGTTTGTGCATAGTCGATCCCTGCCTCGTCCAATGCACGGTACAATCCCATGTTGGACATAATGGTGGTCACCACTGTGTTGTTCACGAGCTTTCCGCTCGCCTTCATCTTCATCGCAAGAACGTAAAGAATGTGGTCACCGTTGACAACATCTCCGTTCTCATCTACTGCGATGCAGCGGTCGGCATCTCCATCAAAGGCAAATCCGATGTCCAGACGGTTCTCGCGAACATAGCGCGCCAGGACCTCGATGTGCGTTGATCCCGCGTTGCGGTTGATGTTGATTCCGTCCGGAGAGGCATTGATCGTGTAGGTCTTTGCGCCCAACGCCTCAAAAACGCTCTTTGCGATCATCCATGCACTGCCGTTCGCGCAATCCAAGGCCACTCGGTAGGGCTTAAAGGAATGGCGCGAAAGAGAGATCAGATAGCCGATGTAGCGGTTTCTTCCTGCCGCATAGTCCACGATCTGTCCAAGATTCTCACCCGTTGCATACGGGATGTCGGGAGTCGCAATCCCCAGCTCCTCCAGACGTCCGTCCAGATAGAGCTCGATCTTTGCCGTGGTAGCATCGTCCATCTTCTCGCCCTTGCGGTTCACCAGCTTGATTCCGTTATCCGAATACGGATTGTGGCTTGCAGAGATCATCACTCCACAATCGAAATCATCGCCTGCAACAGCAAAGGAAACGCTGGGCGTTGTGGTGACGTGCAGCATGTAAACGTCCGCTCCCGAAGCAGTTAATCCTGCAACGATCGCGTACTCAAACATGTAGCTGGAGCGTCTGGTATCCTTGCCGATGACGACGCGAACCTTATGTCCGCCGTCCTGCGCGTAATACCATCCCAAAAAACGTCCGATCTTGTAAGCATGCTCAGATGTCAATGTGACACCGGCCTCGCCTCGGAAGCCGTCTGTGCCAAAGTACTTTCCCATTCGATATGTTCCTCCGTTCAATTGAGTTGCGCCTCTTTGAAACTGCAACGGAAAAGCCTACTACATTATAGCATATAACACCTTGGTTGTCAAGTGTTCCTTTTCCCCTCTCCCCTTGCCCGTCTTTTTTATACGAAATCGGAATTCCCCGTAAAGCAAAAGGATCGGAGTGCCGATCCAACGCAAGCTGCATGATCGGCACTCCGACAGAGATTGAAAAAGCTCAGGGCTTTTCGTAATGAACTGTATAAATGGGGCGGCCGTCCTCCAGGACGGATTCGGTGACGGTATAGCCGGCGGGAATCTGCTCATCGGTCTGTCCCTCAAAGAACCATCCCTGCCATCCGTTGCCCTCATCTCCCTTTGCGGGATCATAGTTGGCGTATGTGCCACCGTAAACGAGGAAGCTTTGCCCCCAGCTCCGGTTAATCTCAATGATCATTCCGCGAGGAATGGAGGGATCGCAAAAGCCGCTATCAAAGTAGCCGTCCAGGATCACAACGGTGGAATTTGCGTTCTCCGCTCCGTTTGCGATCGCACGGTCAACGTTGACCCCGATAAATAAGGCACCGAACTCATTCTCGCTCGCGGCATTCGGATCCCGGTTGCGAATGAAGGATCCGTTCTCAACGACGAGCGTGCCGCGCGGCAGGATAAAGCTGGCGCTCTTGTGATCCTCCAGATCCACCGTTCCATTCCCCTTGATTGTCAAGTGCGCCGTATAGGTGCATTCGATCATAGGGTCGGCCAGCTTCGGATCCGCAATCGTCAGACGCTTCCCGTTCAGATCCAAAACCGCTTCTCCGTCCACAAGAATTTTATCCTCGAAAGCGATGTCCTCCATCACGCGGATGTGACCGCCCTCTTCAAGTGCTTTCTTCAGCTGATCGAAGGTATAAACCGCTTTGACGCTCAAATCAGCATTCGCGTCGTAATCGCTTCCGTATCCGTCCTTCTCATAGGGAAGCTGCGTTGCCTCCAGGAAGATGCCGAGGTCAATGGAAAGCGCGGCTTCGCCGTTCTTGCCGGTTCTTCCGTTGTTGAGATTAAAATCGTTGTCTGCCTCTCCCGGGACCCAATCGATCACAACGCGGAAGGTTTGGCTCTCTCCTGCAAGAAGCGAGCCGGTAAAGAGGAAATCCTTGAGCGGAACACCTGCATCGGGGTCGCCGTATCCGCCCACAGCGCTTCCGTTCTCCTCCGCAAAGCCGTCCACGCGGATCACGCGGATGCTGAGTGCGTCGGCAAGTGTCTTGCCCTCCGGCGTTTCTACCGCATTCGCAAAGGAGATGAAAAAGCTGTACTGCAGTGCCAGCGTACCGTCATTGGAGATGCGGAAGGTTTCCTCGGCCGCCGCTCCCGGCTCCCATTGGATCGCTTCTCTCTCCACACTCAAAAAGAGCGCGGTGTCCTCTTGCACCTCGCAGAAATCACCGTTCGGTGTCCTATGCGAGAGCGTTACGTCCAGGTTCCCCGCAGCGATCCGGTTCGCGCCCGTGCTTGTACCGTCCGTAAACCATGCGTAGGTTGTGCCGAGAAGCATCGCGGTACAAAGCAGCAGGGATAGAACGCTGCAGAGCAGAGCGCTTTTGGTCGATCTTGTTTTGGTCATAGATTCTGATTCCTCCTACCATTTTATTTTTTTGCTATGACATATATGAAACCGACGCTTGTCGATCCCATCCGGAAAAAGAAGGACAAGAAACGGTGGACAAGCATTGGGTGTGCAGGAATCCCCTTCCATGTTCCATCCTTGCCAAAAGTTTGACCTTCTATAAAAAAGAATATTCAAGTACTTCCCAAAATATTCCGCTTTTCCGATGCGCCCTTCAAAACACCCAAGCGGAGGATCTTTTGGGAGGTTGTACGACAAAAAAAGCCATCCTTGCACTTTTTTTCAAAAAAGGACATAGCGGATTCATATTCAGTTTAGATTTTTGGCTATAATGGGAAGCAGAGAAAGCAAAAAAGGAGGATCCTTATGGCTCCCAAGCAAAGAAATCCAAAAATGCCCTTCCGCGAACGGATCTACCGGTTTATGATGGGTCGGAACGGAACCGATACCCTTTGTACTGCGCTCACCGTCAGTGCCCTCGTTCTGCTCGTTCTTGAGATGATCAGCGGATGGATCTGGCTCTCCCTTCCCTGCCTGGCACTGCTGCTCTATTCCAATTTCCGCGCATTCTCCCGCAATGTGGCCCAGCGCCGTCGGGAAAACGCGGCCTTCTGCGCCTTCTTCCGCCGCATTCGCGGCTTCTTCAAGCTGCAGAAAAACAAATGGAAGGACCGTAAAACACACATCTACCGCAAATGCCCCACCTGCAAGAGCGTCCTGCGCCTGCCGCGCGCCAAGGGAGAGCATACGGTCAACTGCCCTCGCTGTCATAACCGTTTCCAGGTCCACTGCAAATAAAAGCGAAGCAAAGTAAAAAGCCCTCGAAGAAGACACCTTCCATGCTTCTTCGAGGGTTTTCTCTATGCAATTTCGTGGAAGTGCGGCAGAATCAGTCGTCGCAGTTCTCCCAGTTGTGGTACACGTCCATGACGTCGTCATCGTCCTCCAGCTTCTCAATCAGCAGACCCATGAACTTGATGTCCTCCTCGCTCTCCAGCGTCACCGAGGTGGAAGCCTGCTTGGTCTTCTCTGCAGAGAGGATCTCGTAGCCTGCATCCTTCAGGGTATCCTGGATGGCGTAAACGTCATCGGGCTCGGTGATGACGACGAAGACCTCGCCGTCTGCCTTGAAATCGGCAGCACCTGCCTCAAGAGCAGTTTCCATGAGCTTATCCTCGTCCACGTCGCCGTCCTCGTTGTTGATCACGATCTCGCCAACGTCGCTGAACAGGTAGCTGACGCATCCCGTCTGTCCCATGTTGCCATGGTACTTGGAGAAATATGCGCGCACGTTTCCTGCAGTGCGGTTACGGTTGTCGGTGGTAGCCGTTACGATGACGGCAACGCCTGCGGGACCGTAGCCCTCGTAGGTGACCTCCTCGTAGGTTTCGGAGGTCGCGCCCATGGCCTTTTTGATGCAACGCTCGATGTTGTCGTTGGGAACGTTGTTGGCCTTTGCCTTCTGGATCAGGTCGCGCAGCTTGGAATTGGAAACGGGATCGCCGCCTCCCTCCTTGACCGCAACGGTGATCTCCTTGCCGATCTTGGTAAAGATCTTGCCTCTTGCGGCGTCGGTCTTTTCCTTCTTATGCTTAATATTAGCCCATTTACTATGTCCTGACATATCCTTTTATATCCTTTCCAAATAAATACGAATCAAGATCCGATCAGACACGCTCGGTCTTGCGCAGGCAGATCAGAGAGAAGGCAGAGCCAAGCACGTGCTTGGTCGCCTCGGTAAGCCGAATCCGTGTTGCGCGCTTTACGCTGTCCGTTTCGGTAGCGATGCGGCAGGCATGGTAGAACTTGTTGAAGGCGACCGCCAGATCCAGAATGAAGCGGGTGATCACCGATGGCTCATAGTCACGCAGAGCCGTCAGAACGCGCTCCTCGTACTGCGCCATGACCTTGAGAAGCGTTGCTTCCTCCTCGCAGGTGACCTTCATTTCGTCCGCAAGCGACTCGCCCTTCACCTTCTCCAATACCGAGCAAGCACGTGCATAGGTGTACTGCACGTAGGGTCCCGTATTGCCGTCAAAGCTCAGGGCATCCTCCAGGTTGAAGTTGATGTCCTTGATGCGGTTGTTGGTGAGGTAGTAGAAGACAATCGCACCAACGCCAACGGCCTCTGCAACATCATCCCGTCCCACAAGATCGGGATTCTTCTCCGCCATGATTCCCTTGACCTTCTCGATCGCCAGAGCGAAGAGATCCTTGAGAAGCACGACGTTGCCCGTTCTCGTCGCAAGCTTTGCACCGTTGAGCGAAACCGTTCCGTAGGGGACGTGCACAAGCTGATCGTACCAGTCGTAACCCATCAGCTCCACGACCTTGAACCACTGCGCAAAGTGCAGGCACTGCTGAGAGCTGGTAACGTAAATAGCCTTATCAAACTGATACTCCGCCTTGCGGTAAACCGCAGCCGCAATATCACGGGTAGGATAGAGGGTGGAGCCGTCCCGCTTGAGGATCAGGCAGGGGGGCATATTGTACTCCGAAAGATCTACGATGGACGCGCCGTCGTCGATCTTGAGCAGTCCTGCGTCACGCAGCTTTTGTACCTCGGCAGGCATCTTATCGGTATAGAAGCTCTCGCCCTTGTAGGAATCAAAGGTGATTCCAAGCTGACGGTAGGTCTTCTCATATTCCTCCAAGCTGATGGAAACGAACCAACGCCAAAGCTCCAGATTCTCCTCGTCGCCCATCTCCAGCTTATGGAATTCCGCGCGCGACTCCTCGGCCAATGCCTCGTCTGCGGGAATGCCGTTCTCGGGATCGCCCTTGATCGCATTGTTGATGCGGACATAAAGCTCGACCAACTTATCAATGCCGCCCTCGATCACCGCCTCGCGGCTTCCCCACTTGCGGTAGGCTACGATGAGCTTGCCAAACTGCGTTCCCCAGTCACCAAGATAGTTGATGCCGTAGCAGCGGTAGCCCGCAAACTCGTGCAGCTTGCGCAGGGAATGACCGATCACGGTCGTTCCGAGATGCCCGATGTGGAAGGGCTTTGCCACGTTGGGGGAGGAATAATCCAGGACGACCATTTTGCCCTGCCCTACAGAGGGAGCGCCGTAGGCCTCCTTCTTCTCCAGAATCTCGGGAAGCACGGTGAGGGCCAGATAGTCCTTGGAAATACGAATGTTGAGATATCCGTTGACAGCCTCGGCGCTTTCGATGCAAGCGTCAGAAAGAGCCTCTGCAAGCGTTGCGGCGATCTGCACGGGCGAGCGGCGAAGTGCCTTGCTCAAGCGGAAGCAAGGAAAGGCGAGGTCGCCCATGCCTGCATCAGGCGGATACTCCAAAAGCCCTGCGATCTCGTCCGCGGTAAGAGCGGCATCAGGTGCCAGGGAAAGCACCTTTCCGAGGATCGCCTCGGCAATGCGTTTTTTAATGGTCAGCATATTCTATCCTTTCAAAGATGATCTTCTATGATTATACTACAAATGTGGATTGGGTGCAAGTGCTTTTCGGTATTTTATCAAATCATCAGCGGTATTCCTCAAGCATATCCCGCGCAGCCTGCCGCTGTGCCTCAGTGACCTCAATGCCTCCGAGAATACGGGCCAGCTCCTCCACGCAGTCCTCGCCCGCAAGAAGCGTCACGCGCGTGTGTGCCCGTCCGTTCTGCTCGGCCTTGGAAATGCGGAAATGCGAATCCGCAAGCGATGCGATCTGCGCAGAATGCGTAACGCAAAGCACCTGCGCGCCTTTGGCACTCTCCTTGAGCTTGATTCCGATCTTGCGCGAGGTCTTTCCCGAAACACCCGTATCGATCTCGTCAAAGATGACGGTCGCGGCGCCGTCGCGGTCGTTGATGACCGAGCGAAGCGCCAGCATCATGCGAGAAAGCTCACCGCCCGACGCGATGCGGATCATGGGAAGCAGAGGCTCCCCGGGATTTGCAGAAAAGAGGAATTCCACGTCATCCGCCCCCTCCTCCGAGAGGGTGCAGGGCTGGATCTGCACGGCAAAGCGAACCTTTGGCATATCCAGAAAGCGCAATGCCTCGGTCACCTTCTCGCAGATCTCGTCTGCAGTTTTTCTGCGGCAATGGGAAAGTATGCGTGCCTTTTCCTCGGCATCCGCCAAAAGCCTTGCGGCCTCCGCTTCCAGAGCAACGCGCTCCTCGTCGGAAAGCTCCAGACTGTCCAGCTCTGCTTGAGCACGGTCGCGGAAGGCAAGGATCTCGGAAATGCTCTCCCCGTATTTGCGTTTGAGCCTGGAGATCTGCTCCAAGCGTCCCTCGATGCGGTCGATCCGTGCGGTGGGGTCCTCCGCGTCAAGGTCTACGTAATTCAAAACCAGCTCAGCCACGTCCTCGATCTCGGAGCGAGCGGCGGCAAGACGGTCGCCAAGCAGATCGGCATTCTCGACAAGACCCGAAAGCGAACGCAGCGCATTTTCGGAGCGCGCCAAAAGATCCCTTACGGATCCCTTCTCCGCGCCTCGCAGGGCCCTGTGAACCAGCGTTGCCTGCTTATTGATCCGCTCTGCGTGAAGCAAGCGATCGCGCTCCTTTTCCAGAAGCTCCTCCTCGCCTGCCTTCAGCTTATAGGACTCAATATCCGCAATCTGAAATTGCAGCATCTCCCGCCGGCGCAGCTTCTCGGCAGAATCTCCCGATACCTTCTCCAAGCGGCGGGCCGTGTCGCGCCATGCAGAATAGGCCTGCAGGTAGGCCGCCTTTTCGTCCTCGGGATGTCCATAGGCATCCAAAAGCTCGCGGTGTGTCCCCTTTTGCAGGAGCCGTTGGCTATCGGACTGTCCGTGAATGCTGATCAGCATCCGCGCGATCTCGCGCTGAACGCCCTGTGTAACGGCCTGGCCGTTGATGCGGGTACGGGAACGTCCATCCAAGGAAAGCTCCCGATGCAGCAGCAGAGCGCCGTCCTCGCAGGAAAATCCCATCTCGCGGATCCGCTCGCAAATGCGCGGCGAAAGATCCTCAAACAAGGCGCTGACCGCAGCCCGGGTTTCCCCCGTACGGATCAGATCCTTGGGAATCCGATTCCCCAAAAGCAGATTCAGACTGTCGAGGATGATGGATTTTCCCGCTCCCGTTTCACCTGTGAGAACGGAAAAGCCCTCGGAAAGCTCCAGATCCAAACAACTGATGACCGCGATGTTTTCAATATGCAGCGATCGAAGCATACCGTCAAATATTCTTCAGCAGGTCATGCAGTCGATCGGAGATCATGCGAGCAGCCTCCTCGTCACGCGTGACGATCATGATCGTATCATCTCCCGCTACACAACCGAGGATCTGTTGCATATTCATCCCGTCGATTCCAACGGCAACGGCGTTCGCAAGACCCGGATAGGTCTTCAGGACCACCATATTGCAAGCGTAATCTACGCTGATGATGGAATCCACCAGCGTTGCACTGAAGCGCATTCCCGTTCCCGTTTGCGGATGCTTGGGAAGCACGTAGCGATAGGTTCCGCGTCCCGTCGTCATCTTGGCAATCTTCAGCTCCCGAATGTCACGGGATACGGTTGCCTGCGTGACGTCGTAGCCATGCTCACGCAAACGGTCGATCAATTCGTCTTGGGTTTCGATCTCATAGCGGGAGATCAGCTCCAGCATTTTTTCCTGTCTGTTCTTTTTCATGAGTCGTTCTATCGTTCCTTTCCGAATTCAGATTGGGAATAGGTTCTTTACCCCTGATAAAAATTCATTTTTTGTCGGAGTTTTTTATAAAATCCGCAAGGCTTGAGGCGGATCAGATTCGTTTCCATTGAGGATTTCGTGATCCTGACCACCTGATTGCGGTAAAGCTCAAAGTTCATTTTTCCGTCCACCGTCAGATAAAGCATCTTCTCCCGAACGCAAACGTTTTTGATCTCCAGCGTGGACTTATCCGAGAAGACCAGGGGACGCGCGATAAAGGAATGTGGACAAATGGGAGTGACGCAGAAGCACTCCACGTGCGGATCTACGATGGCACCGCCCGCGGACATGGAATAAGCCGTGGAGCCCGTAGGAGTTGCAATGATCAGACCGTCCGCGCGGTAGGTAGTGACCGGAATTCCGCTCTCGGAAAGCTCCAGGTCGATAATGCGGGAAACCGAACCGTTGGAGATCACGGCATCGTTGAGCGCATAACAAAAGGAACGAAGCTCTCCGCTTGGCGCATGAAGCTCAACGCGAAGCATGGAGCGCTTCTCCAGCTCATACTCTCCCGTAAAGAGGCGATGAAGATGCGAAAGCTCACTCATCTCCAGCTCTGCCATATAGCCAAGCCGTCCCATATTGATGCCAAGGATGGGCGTTCCTCTTTGTGCCGCGCGTCTTGCAGCCTCGAGAATGGTTCCGTCCCCACCCAGAACGATCAAAATATTCGCCTCTGTATAAAGGCTCTCAAGAGGAAGATAGCAAAACTCCTCTCGGTCCTTGTGGATGCGGGCAAGCTTTTCCCGATTGTAGGAGGCGATCAGAACCTGACAGTCCTCCTCCAAAAGACGGTCCGCAACCTTGATTGCCGCTCCTGCCTTCTCGGGGATATTAAAGTTTGTGATCAATGCAATCTTCAGCATTCGCTTCCATCTCCTTCCGGCGAGGAGCAAGCCCCTCGCTTTGGTACGTCAGTGTGCTATTTTTTTATATCGCAGATCGCGCGGATCTGCTCTGCGCGCAAGGGAAAAATGCCTTCCCTTCCTTGCGTCATGCACACCAAAAATTCGCGGTTTCCGTCCCCACCCTTGATAGGCGATGGGATCAAGCCGACCGGAATCAAGCCGCAAGCGGCGGCCGATTCCAAAACGCGCTCCACTGCCATGCGGTGCGCCTTGGGATCCTTTACAATCCCGCCCTTTCCAAGCATCGATCGGCCAACCTCAAACTGGGGCTTGATCAAAATCACGGCCGAAGCCTCCGGCTTCATCCATGCGGGAAAGGAAGGGATAAGATAGGTTGCAGAAATAAAGGACACGTCCATGACGATCAGATCCACGGGCTCCCCGATCTCTGCCAAGGTCAATTCTCTTGCGTTTTTGCGCTCCAAGGAGCAAACGCGGGGATCCTCCCGTAACGCGGGCGCCAGCTGGTCGCTTCCCGAATCCACCGCGGTTACAAAGCGCGCGCCCCTTTTCAAAAGGCAGTCGGTAAAGCCTCCCGTAGAGGCCCCAACGTCCAGGCAAAGCGCATCGCGGACGTCCAAGGAAAAGGCATCCAAGGCGGCCTCCAGCTTTAGTCCTCCCCTTCCAACGTAGGGCAAGACCTCCCGCACCTCGACCGTATGCGCTCCCTCAGAAATCTCCTGCGACGGCTTTTTGACCGCTTCCCCATCAATCTGCACGCAGCCCTCCTCGATCAGAAGTCTTGCGCGCTGACGGCTTTGGGCATAGCCGTTTTGACTCAAATACAAATCTGCTCTCATAAAATTCGTTTATCGAAGTCCCGGGATCAGCGAAAGCAGAAGCGCCGCTCCGACACCGGTAACAGCCCCAAAAAACACCTGAAGCGGGGTGTGTCCGATCAGCTCCTTGAACTGGCGGTCAAAATTTCCGTTGTTGCTGAAAAGCTCCTCGATGATCTGATTCAAGGCACGGGACTGCATTCCGGTTTCCCGACGAACGCCGGTCGCATCGATCATGATCACAATGCAGAAAAGGGCGGTAATGGCAAAAAGCGGAGAGCCAAAGCCGTGCGTCACCGCACAGGCCGTGCAAAGGCCGGTAACGGCCGCCGTATGAGAGCTTGGCATGCCTCCCGTTCCGAAGAGCAGTGCGCGAATCGAGAAGCTTTGCAGCTTAAAGAATCCCGTAAAGATCTTTAGGAGCTGTGCCAGCAACCAACCGCTCATGGCGGAAAGAAGCCAGTAATTGGTAAATAACGCTTTGAACGTATACATTTCAAAATCATCGCTTCCACGCGGAAGCGTCCTTTCCGATGAGTAAAAGGGCTTACACCTTTCTCTCGGCCAGCCACTCCGCGATTGCGCAAAGCGTTTCGGAGCCGGGATACTTCCGAAGAGCCGTCACTGCCTCGGCCGTCAGACGGTCGGCATAGAACTGTGCCTGCTCAACGGAATAAAAGGTGAGGAAGGTGTTCTTATGATGCTCCGCATCCACACCAACGTTCTTTCCAAGTGCCTCTGCATCCCCCGTTTGATCCAGAATGTCATCCACGATCTGGAAGGCCAGACCGATGTTCTCAGCATAGGTGATGACGTCACGCATACGCGGATCGGTCAGCGGCACGCCTGCTGCCAAGGCACCCATCACGGCCGCGGCAGAAATCAGGGCTCCCGTCTTCATGGAATGCAGCTTGATCAGCTGATCCAGGGTCAGCTTTTTGTGTTCTCCCTCAAGGTCGATCACCTGGCCTCCGACCATTCCGTAGCGTCCCGCATTCTGCGCAAGGTAAGCTACCGCCATTGCGGAGATCTCGGCACCTGCGGCCTGGTTCGACGCGGCAATCTCGAAGGCACCGGTCAATAAGGAATCCCCTGCCAGAAGCGCCATCGTTTCACCAAAGACCTTGTGATTGGTTGGTTTTCCGCGACGCAGATCATCGTTGTCCATGCAAGGAAGATCGTCATGGATCAAGGAATAGGTGTGGATCATTTCCACGGCACAGGCAAAGGGCAATGCGGCCTCATCCTCGCCGCCAAACAAGCGGCAAAACTCCAATGTCAGAGCAGGACGGATCCGCTTGCCTCCCGCAAACAGACTGTATCGCTCGGAATTGAGAAGGGTTGCAAGATCCTCATCCTCCGTATAGCATTTGCGCATCGCATCCTCGGTCATCACCGCATCACGGTGCAGGATCAGCTCCAAAACCTCTTTCGTCATGAACCCATACCTCCGTTTTGAAAGTCCTCGAGCGTTACACTGCCATCCGGCTGCAAGCGCAAAAGCTTGACCGACTGCTCTGCCTGCTCCAAGGCTTCATTGCAGGAACGAACCAGTGTGATTCCTTCCTCGTAGAGCTTCAAGGATTCCTCAAGCCCCCTGTCGCCACTCTCCAGAGCGCGCACGATCTGCTCCAGGCGCTCCATAGAGGACTCAAATTTCATTTCCTTCTGTTCCATATTCATCCTTCTCCTTCCTCGAAGAATCCGGTGCGCTCCGTAACCGCCTCGGCAAATCCATCCGAAAAGCGCACCACGATGGGATCTCCCGCTTGAATCTGACGTGCCGAGGTAACGTTTTTTCCATCCACCGTAACAGCGGCGTATCCACGTGCCAGTGTCAGAAGCGGGCTGAGTGCATGCAAACGTCCGCTGATCTGCGCCAGCGCGTGATGTCGGTCATCCATGCGCGCCTTTAATGCGCGCTCCAATCTTGCCTCGCGATCCGCGAGCCTCATACGGAATCCGTCCAGAAGCATCTCCGGACGCTGCAGAACACGCGCTTGGGAAAGTGTATCCAACAAACGCCGCTCCCGGCTCAAGCGGCCCTTGATCAGCGTCTGCAGCCGCATTCCCTGCATCAGAAGTGTCTGTGAAAGCTCAGACTTATCCGGGACGGCAATCTCTGCCGCTGCCGAAGGGGTAGGCGCACGGCGGTCAGCCACGAAATCGCAAATCGTGAAATCGCTCTCATGTCCGACGGCCGAAATCACGGGGATCGGACAATCCGCAATTGCTCTGGCCAGGCCTTCGTCGTTAAAGGCCCAAAGGTCCTCGGCAGATCCTCCGCCACGACCGATGATGATCACGTCAACCATTTCCGTAAGAGCAAAGAACTGAATCCCCATCGTCAACTGCTCCGGGGCCTCTGCCCCTTGTACCGCCGATGGAAAGAGGATCATCTCAGCAAGCGGAAACCGTCTTCCCAAGACGTTTCGCAAATCATGCACCGCCGCTCCGCTGGGAGAGGTGACAACGCCAATGCGGCGTGGCATGAGGGGCAACGGCTTTTTGCGCGCCGGGTCAAACAAGCCCTCCGCCTCAAGCCGCCTCTTGAGCTGCTCATATTGCAGGGCGAGCGCTCCTGCGCCGTCCGGTTGCAGCTCGTCCACGTAGAGCTGATACTGCCCGGATGCACCGTATACCGAAACACGTCCGTGCGCGATCACCTTCATTCCATCCTCGGGACGGAAAGGAAGTCGGTTCGTATAGGTTCGGAACATGACCGCACGCAGCTGTCCCTCCTCATCCTTGAGGGTAAAATAGAGATGCCCGGACCTGGGGACTGTAAAATTGGAAATTTCCCCGCGTACAAAGACATTGGAAAGAACGCGGTCCCCATCCATCCACATTTTCAAATAATCGTTCAGCTGCGTGACGGAAAGCATTCCGTTCTGACGGTTCATGGCGTCCTCCCTTCCGATTTTTGATCAAGAATTCTTCAAAAAAGTATTTCTGCAAAGCAGAGCAATGCCCGCTGCGTTGTCAGCAGAAAACGCAGGCTCTGCAAAATAGGTGTTCTTTCGTTTTCCGAGGAGGGCTTGCAAGGAACGGTTGCTCATGACACCCCCCGCATAGATCACGGGAAGCGCCGGATGGGCCTCGTCCAAGGCCGCTGTCATCTTTTGCAAGGTTCTTCCGAGGAAGGCAAAAACGTATGCGCTGACACGCGCACGGTCGCCGCTCTCCCGCCAAAGCTTTTCCGCAAGGTTCTGCAGACCGGAAAGATTACAATCGCCATTCTTGACACAAACGCGAGGCGTTGGAATCTTCTCCGTAAAGGTGGAAGCCAGCGCCTCCATCTCGCGCCCGCAGGGGAATTGAAGTCCCATCATCACGCCCACGCGGTCAATGGCCTGTCCCGCATGCAGATCTGCTGTCTTTCCCGCAAGGGATACCGAAAAGCCATCTTCTTCCGGTGTTACGAGTAGGACCTCCGTTGTCCCACCGGACACGTGAAAGGCCGCAAACGGCGTTCCTTCGGAAAGCAGATCGGTCCTTCCTGCGGAATGGAGCGCCGCCATAATATGGCCGTCTTGATGCGTAAAGGGAAATAGGGGCAAGCCCTGCGCCGCAGCCATGCTCTCTGCCGCAGCCTTCCCCGCAAGGAAGCAAGGCATATAGGAGTCCTCTGCCTGGCGCGGCCGTGCGGAATATCCGACGGCAAGGATGCGCTTCCCCTCCAAGGAAGGACGAAGCTCCTGCATCAGAATCGGCAGATTACGCACGTGCGCAAAGACGGCGTCGCTTTGCCGCAGACCGCATTCACCCTCACCGACGGGAAGAAGCCGCTTCAAATTGGCAAGCACCTCCCCTTCACGGGAGCATAGGGCAACCGACGTCGTGTAATTACTGGTGTCGATCCCAACAAAGCACTCTGCCATCATTCGGCCTTTGCCTCGATCTCCATCTTTGCTCCGTTCAAAAGCCCGTTGACGAACGCGCGCATCTTACCGTCGTCAAACCGCTTCACCAGCTCGACGGCCTCGTTCAAGGATACCGCGCACGGGATATCGGACAGATAGAGCATCTCGTAGATGCAAAGGCGGATAGCGGCACGGGATACGGGGGTAATGCGCCCGGGCTTCCACCCATTGGAATGGCGCAGAATCATGGCATCCAGCTCCTCCATATGCTCTTGCACCCCAAAATAAACGGTGCGGAGATAAGGATCCTCCTCGAATTCGCGATTCTCCACAGCACAAGCATAGATCTCCTCCGGCGTCTTTTCGGATTGAAAATCCGTTTCAAAAAGCAAACGGAAGGCCTCTTCTCTTGCCTCTTTTCTTGTCATATCGATCTTCCTCTCTTCAAGCATTTTCCTGCTCCGAACGGAGCGTGGAATTGCATAATAAACCATTATTTATTATACAACAAAATCAAAAAAAGTCAACAGATAAAATGCATATTATTCAATATTTATCCTATATTTTCAACCTTTTGGCCACAAACCCTGCATATTCGGAAAAGGGACGCGATAGAATAGAGCACCCCCTTCGGAAAGGAATCTCATATTATGCAAAAAAGCGCTTCTCATATTCTTCCTGAGCTCTTTCTGTTTTTTCTGTGCCTCCTCCTTCTCTCCAACCTCTTTTCCCTGCTTGCGCAAGAGAATTCCCCGTTTCCGCCGCAATCGGAAAATACGCAAAGCAATGCCCCCTCATATCCAATCTATGTCCTGGATCCCGGGCATGGCGGAGAAGATGCGGGAACCGTAGCCAAAAGCGGGGCTTTGGAAAAGGATCTCAATCTTCAAATGGCACTCCTCGTTGCAGACGCACTGCGCGCCTGCGGACGTCAAGTACTTCTGACCAGGGAGGAGGATATCCTTTTATACGATCCCACGTCGGACTATATCGGTCACAAAAAGGAGCAGGATTTGGCAACACGCCTTCGCTTCGCAGAGCAAACACCAAACGCGGTGTTTGTCAGCATCCATATGAACGCCTATCCGAAAACGCAGTACAGCGGATTGCAGGTGTGGTATTCGCCAAATCATCCCGCCTCCGCCCTCTATGCACAGGGAGTGCAGAGCGCGGTGCGAGAGCAGCTGCAGCCACAAAACAAAAGGCAGACAAAGGAAGCCGGCTCAAGCATCTATTTGCTCCACCACTTAGAGTGTCCCGCCATTCTGATCGAATGCGGCTTCCTCTCAAATCCGGCCGAGGCCAAAGCGTTGTGTGACCCAAGCTACCAGGAGCAGCTTGCCCGTCTGATCGCTCTTTCCCTGATCGAAACGGAGGGAAAGCAGCAGTAGAATTGCGGAAAGGTCTTGATTTCAGGCCGGAATTATGATAGAATAGAGACAGATATAAAACAGGACGGAGGGCAGCAGAATGAAAGGCTTGAAAACAGTATACATCTGCTCGGAATGTGAATACAAATCCCCGAAATGGATGGGCAAATGCCCCTCCTGCGGTGCTTGGAACTCCTTTGCGGAGGACGTGGAGGAGGCATCTCCTACTTCTGCATCTGCCGCCCCGAAGCGGATCAGTATGCTTCCAATTTCGGAGAACAACCATGCCGTTGGCTTCCGCGACCTGGAGATTCCAAAATACATGCGGCAAAAAACAGGGCTTGGAGAGCTTGACCGCGTGCTTGGCGGAGGCCTTGTGCACGGATCGGTCGTCCTGCTTTCGGGCGAGCCCGGAATCGGAAAATCCACCCTTCTCATGCAGATCTGCGATGCACTTGGAGCATCCAAGCGCGTTCTCTACATCTCCGGAGAGGAGTCGGGCGGTCAATTAAAGCTCCGCGCCGAGCGGCTCGGTGTCGTGGGAAACAATCTCTCGATCCTGACCGAAACCAATATCGAAAATATTCTCAAGGAAACCGAAAGGCTCAAGCCCGACGTAATGATCGTTGACTCTATCCAGACCATCTATTCCGCAGGAGTCAATTCTGCCCCGGGAAGTGTTTCCCAGGTGCGGGAAACCGCGCTTTCCTTCATCAACAAGGCCAAATCTGCTGGGATGTCGGTGATCATGGTTGGGCACGTCAACAAGGAGGGAACGATCGCAGGACCGAAGGTGCTGGAGCATATGGTTGATGCCGTCCTCTACTTTGAGGGCGTGCGAAACAAAGCCTACCGAATCATTCGCGCCATCAAGAACCGTTACGGGTCCACCAATGAGATTGGCGTCTTTGAGATGGGGGACAAGGGACTGATTGAGGTCGAAAACCCCTCCGAGATGCTCCTGGCGGGACGTCCGAAGAATATTTCGGGCAACTGTGCCGTCTGTACCCTTGAGGGAACGCGCCCCCTGATCGCCGAGATCCAGGCGCTGGTCACGCAGACCGCCTTCCCTGCTCCGCGAAGAACGACAAACGGCATTGATTACAACCGTATGTGCCTCATCATCGCCGTCCTTGAAAAACGTCTGGGCTTAAAATTCTATCAGAATGACGTTTATCTCAACGTCATCGGCGGCCTGCACCTGG
>JAFOGE010000001.1 GCA_017386965.1 Clostridia bacterium | reverse complement strand
GTCATGCGGCCGGTTCCGCAGGCGAGATCGAGCACGTATTGCGGCTTTTGAAGAAGGAAACGGGAAAAGCAGGCCTCGGCAAAATCTGCCCAGGCCGTATAATCCAGTTCTGCGTTGAGTCTGTCATAAACGCGCGCGATCGCGCGGTAACCGTCGTAAGCCATTATCCGCGCTTTCCGGATCTGCCCAAGCGATCCAGGACGGTTACATAGCCTCCGTCCCCATATTTCAGGCAACGGTTTACACGGCTGATGGTTGCGGTGGAGAGTCCCGTTTGCAGAGCAATTTCGGAATAGATATAGCCGTCCTTGAGCATTTGCGCTGCTTGCAGGCGGCGGGACATTTCAAGAAGCTCGGATTGGGAACAAAGATCCTCCAGAAAACGCAGGCATTCATCCGCGTTGTCCA
The DNA here is from genome assembly GCA_017386965.1 of Clostridia bacterium. GTDB lineage: Bacteria > Bacillota > Clostridia > Oscillospirales > CAG-272 > UMGS1865. Next base: position 21,954 of record JAFOGE010000001.1, on the reverse strand, counting down.
AGGTCAGAAAGCCTCTGCAAAGATATTCAAGGTTTTCGCTTGGGATCTTATTTTCCATCATGATTTCCTCCGTACGATCAAATCTGTACTCCTATTGTAGCATGATTGTCGAGAAAAGTAAAGGGGGAAATGCGATATTTTTTGGAAAAAGTGAACCTTTTACTTGACAGCGGGAATACAAAAGTTGTATAATAATAGCAATGAATCAGAAAAGGAGATGGAACTATGGTAGAGTTCTTTCAGAATCCGGATCTTTTGAAGCTCCTGCAATCCTGCAACGATGCGATCATCTCCCTTGCGGGAAAGATCACGCTGGATGCATGGATTGCCTTTATCATTGCGGCTGTTCTGGCGGCTGCGGTTGGCGTTTTCGGTTATAAGCTGATCAAGCTGGTAATCGCACTCGGCTTTGGTGTGGGAGGCTATTTTATCGGAGAGGAGCTTTATCGCCTCCTTTCGGAGAAGCTTACCGAAATCCCCGACTGGGCAGTGTACGTTTGCGGCGGCGTTGTAGCGCTCGGTTTTTGCATTTTTGCCTTCTGCAGGTTCTCCTATGCATGGTTCGGAGCGGCGGCGATTTTTGGATACATTGCCGTAGGGCATTTCATGCCGGACGGGTACGTATTGCTCTCGGTTGGCGCGGCACTGCTGATTGCCTTGCTTTCCGTTTCCTTGATCCGCGTCGTTTTTATTCTCGTTACGAGTGCAACGGCGGCAGGCTTCCTGATCAGCTTCCTCGGAGCAATCTTCCCGGAGCAGGCCTTCCTGCAGATTGGGCAGGGCTGGATCCCTTACGTTCTTGTAGGGGTTGCGACGATCCTTTTTGCATCGGTGCAGTTTGCGATCAACCGTCAAAAGCTTGAAGAATAATACAGAATGAAGTGCAGGGTAAGCCACCGGCTTGCCCTGCGTTTTTTTTTGCCGTAGAAAACGGGAATTGGAATCGGGAGCGGTAGCCGTGGGGACCGCATTGCACGCCCTGGCAAATGGCAAGCCATTTACGGGGCTCTATTCCGCGAAGGACTACGAAAAAAGCAAGGTAGGTCAACGACCTGCCTTGCTTTTTTGGAGCAGATGACGGGAATCGAACCCGCGTATTCGGCTTGGGAAGCGGACACTCTGCCATTGAGTTACATCTGCATATCTCTGCCTTGTATTATAATACAGTTTCCTCAAAAAGTCAAGCGCTTTTTTTGCGTTTTTCAAAAACATAAGTGCCTTGTATTTCGATCTGCCTTAAAAGGGGAAGGGAGAATGGAAAAAAAGGTTGCAAATTGGGAAAAAGCGTGCTATAATGTAGAAAAGCCCCCATTTTGAGGAAGGAGGGGCGCACATCAAGAAACGGGATTTCCCAAAAAAAGGAGAATGTATGATGAAAAAGTTTGCTTTGCTCTGCCTTGCCGCTCTCTTAACGCTGATGCTCTGCTCCTGCGGCAACTACGATCTTTTTGACACCAACTACACCTACGACTACGCGATCGTTTCCTTCCCGGACGGAAGCGTGAAGACCATCGAGATCGAGCAGTGGACCGACTACGAGGGTGAGCAGATCCAGATCATCGCCAAGGACGGAACGGTCTATTTGCTCAGCACCGTCAACTGCATTCTGGTTAACGAGCCGGACTGATCGCTGCTGAAATTCCTCAAAAAAGCGCAACGTATCTGCAAATCAGCAGACCGTTGCGCTTTTTTGCGGCTTGACGGATTATTTTCCGAGCGTTCCTTCGTAGATCGTATCCTCGGTCAGCGTTGCAAGAACAGCCTCGCTGAAATATTCCAGCGGATCAACCTGAAGCCCTGCAACCGTCATTTCCAGGTGCAGATGCGGCTCTTGGGCGATCTCCATCATGGCACTGTCGCCAACGTATCCCAGCAGCTCGCCCTGCTTGACCGGAGCGCCCTCCTTCAGACCCTCGGCCAACCCCTCGGCCAGGTTTTTATACACCGTTACGCAATCTCCCGTGTGCGCAATGGCCACGCTCCATCCCATGAGCGGATCCTCCCAGATCTTGGACACCGTTCCGTCCGCGACAGCGCAAACGGGTGCGTTTTCCTCGGTGGAAATATCAATGCCGAGATGGATTCGATAGTCCTGCATTGTGGGGGAGAAGACCTGCACGTCCACACTATGCACCTGCTCCAGCTTGCCCGTTACGGGGAGGGTGATCTCGGGGATCTCTCCCACGGTGGGGTTTGCAGGGCCATCGGTTCCGGGTTCTGTTCCCTCAATGGGGGGATCGTTCGGTATTTGCGTACCGCCGCCGGGATTTCCTGTACCGGTTCCCGTATCGGACGGTGTGCCTCCCAAGTGAGCGCGGTTCGTTGCCGACGTAATGGCAAGCACCACCGCTAACGCCACCAGAATCACAACGGAGGAGAGATAGACGGCGCGATTGATGCGCACCTGCTTCAGTTTGTTAAAGAATTCGGATTCCTTCCATTTTTTCCACATAGTTGAAAACTCCTTTGCATTTTCAGCATTCTCTCGACGGACTGTTGATCCGCGAGCCTTGCTGCTCTTATTTTTGCCTGTTCCGCCGTCTTTATGCAGCGCACAGAGAGAAATTTTCCAACCGTGTCAGATCTCTCTGCCTTCTCCTCAAATTCTCATCGAAAAAGCACCCGCATTTCATATATTAGGAAGGATATTTCTTTATTATTCATGACTCGTTCATATTTGCATGGTACAATAGGCTCTGTATTGTGGGTGACTGGGCCTATGTCCCGTTACACGGAAATCAAGAACGGAAAGGACACACGCTTTCTATGATTAAAATAGAGCATCTTGTAAAAAATTACGGCGCAAACTGTGCGGTTGACGACATCAGCTTTGAGGTGGAAGAGGGGGAGATTGTCGGCTTTCTCGGTCCTAACGGGGCGGGAAAAAGCACCACGATGAACATTCTGACGGGCTATCTTTCCTCGACCTCGGGCAAGGCGCTGATTGCCGGTGTGGATATTTTGGCCGATCCCATTGCCGCCAAGCGGCAGATCGGGTATCTTCCCGAGCAGCCGCCTCTCTATCCGGATATGACGGTGGAGGAGTATTTGAATTTTAACTACGATCTGAAGGGCTGCAAGCTGGATCGCCGCGCGCATCTGGAGCAGATCTGCGAAACGGTCAAGATCAAGGACGTTCGGCATAAGGTGATCCGCACGCTTTCCAAGGGCTATCGCCAAAGAGTTGGAATCGCGCAGGCCTTGGTAGGAAACCCCAAGGTCATCATCTTCGACGAGCCCACGGTCGGCCTGGATCCCAAGCAGATCATCGAGATCCGAAACCTGATCCGCGGCCTTGGCAAGGAGCATACCGTCATTCTTTCCACGCACATTCTGCAAGAGGTGCAGGCGGTCTGCGATCGCATTGTGATCATCAACAAGGGCAAGATCGTTGCCAATGAGAAGACCGAGAACATCTCGAACGTGGTAGCGGACAACCGTCGATTCCACGTCAAGATCGCAGGCCCGCAGAAGGAGATTTTGTCCATGCTTCGCTCCATGCCGGGCATCGCCTATGCGGATGCGCTTGCAGAGCGGGACGGCGACGCCTACACCTATTTGGTGGAGAGTGATTTCGGAGTGGACATCCGCAAAAAGCTTTTCTATCAGCTTTCCGAGCGTGGCTGGCCCATGATCGGATTGGAGTCCCTTGGAATGAATCTGGAGGACATCTTCATCACCGTTGTGGACAAGTCCGAGGAACACAAGAGTGGACGCATTGCCCAGACCGAGCGCACGAAGCGTCGGGGCAGCAAGGAGAAGGCAAGCCTTGAGCGTGAGCTTGGTGCCAATCTCTATGAGAACGCCCAACGTCGCCGCATGGAGTCCTCCCTTGAGGAAGGCGAGGACGATTGATCCCTGTCCCGACTCTTTACCAACAGAAAGGAATGTAACGCTATGTTTGCCATCTATCGCAAAGAGATGAGCTCCTACTTTATCAATCCCATCGGCTATATCTACCTCGGGGTCTTTTTGGTGTTCTCTGCGCTTCTGTGCTGCTACACCACCATTATCTCGGGAACCTATAATACCTCGTCCTACTTCTCGATGATGATTTTTGCCTTCATCATTCTCATTCCCATCCTCACGATGCGTTTGTTTGCGGAGGAGCGCAAGATGCGGACGGAGCAGCTGCTTCTGACGGCACCCGTTTCTCTGACGGGAATGGTGCTTGGAAAGTATTTTGCGGCACTGACGATCTTTCTGGGCGGCGTCCTGCTCTCCTGCCTCAACTTCATCCCGCTCTATGTGATCGCGGGCGTGGAGCGCCAGGGATCAAGTGAAACGCTGACGCACGTGGGCCCCGTAACGACCGAGATCGTCGGCGGCGTGATCGCGCTTTGCCTGCTCGGTGCCGCGCTGATCGCGGTAGGCACATTGGTTTCTGCGCTGACGGAGAATCAGCTTTCCGCAGCCGTTGTTACCATCGGTGTGATCGCGGCAATGGTCCTGCTCAATATGCTGAATTTGCTGACCGATAGTGACGGACAGCCGCTGATCGCCAATTACGCCGTGCGTGCCGTGATCGATTGGGTTTCGGTGCTGAGCCGCTTTACGGCCTTTCTCAACGGCGTCTTTGATTATGCGGCCATTCTTTACTATGCATCCCTGGCCTTCATTTTCCTCTTCCTTACCGTGCGTGTCTATGAAAAGCGCCGTTGGGGTTGATTTTGGATCGGAGGAACAGTGTTGATGAAAAAGAGTGTTTTCCGCAACCGCAGGATGCGCTACGGCGGCATGACGGTGCTGCTGACGGCTCTGGTCGTCACGGTCACGGTTCTTGCCAACGCCGTTTTCTCGACTCTTGCGGAGCGGCATCAGTGGTATTCCTATGCCACCTCGGAGATCGACTACTCCGTAACCGAGTCCTGCTATACGCTCCTCGGTGCGGCGATCGAGAGCGCGAGGGCAGAGGGGAAGGATCCCAACGTGCGCATCCTTTTCTGTGATCTGGATTCGAACGTGGCATCCGACGAAACGCTGCGTTACGTCTATATGACCGCCGGACTTCTGGCGGCACGCTTCCCCGAGGAGATCTCGGTGGAGTGTCACGATATCTGGAGCAATCCCGGCGCGGTCAAGGACTATGCCAAGACCGTGGATCCCACAACGGGCGAGGAGATTGCGGCAACCATCAATTCCCGATGTGTCGTTTTGGTCGCAGAGGGCTATTCCCGCGTTTACAAGCTGGAGGAATTCTACGTATTCAAGAACGGCAGTGCCGAGGCTCTTTGGGCCTACAACGGGGAAAAGAAGCTTGCGGCCGGTATTCTGCGTGCCATCGGTACCGAGGGGGATGAGGTCTGCGTGATCACCAACCACGGCGAGAAGTTTTACGACTACGAGCTGCTCTATCTTTTGGACGATGCCGGATATACGATCTCCTATCTGGATCTTTACAAGGATCCCATTCCCGCAGACTGCGATCTTTTGATCAGCTACAATCCCTCTGCGGATCTTGCCAACGACGGGCTTTCCGAAACCTCGGAGGTCCAGATCCTGGAGGAGTATCTGGGACAGGAGGGCAAGCAGCTGCTGGTCTTCCTCGGAAACAGCTCTCCCGCACTTCCCAATCTGGAGGCCTTTTTGGCGGATTGGGGCTTTGCCTTTGACTACATGACCGAGGCCGCAAGCGGCGCGACCTACCGCTATACCATTCAGGATACGGCGCAGTCCCTGACCTCGGATGGCTACACCATTTACGGGAAGGCCGTCCTGCGAGGCTCCTCTGCGGAGCTTTTGGAAGGACTTTCCCGCAATACCGTTTTCAAGAATGCGACCTCGATGCATGCGGCGCAGGGGTACGTCAACAATGCCTCTGACGGAAGCTATACCAAGGGCGATCGTACTCTCTATACGCTTTACGAGAGCGGTGACGGTGCCGTGGCATGGGCCAACGGAAGGGCTGTAGCAGACGGATCCGGCCGCATTCTGATGGGTGTGACCGAGCAGATCCTGCCCGGCGGAAGCTCTCATGTAGCAGTGGCTTCCTCCATGGATTTTGCCTCCGAAGCGCAGCTGCAGTCTGCCGTCTATGGCAATACCGACTCCCTTCTGCGTCTGTTCCGCATTTTTGGACGGGAGCATCTGCCGGAGGGCCTGACGATCAAGCCCTTTGACTCTGCAAGGATCAGCACTGTTACTATGTCGCAGATGCTTTCCTGGACGTTGGCTTTGACGCTGACACCTGCGCTTCTGATCTCTCTGATCGCCGCCGTTGTTCTGATCAAGCGGCGACGCGCCTGAATCGGGGAAAGGAGAATGTCGATATGAAGCAAGGAACCTTTCAACGCTTCGGACACCGATCCGTGGCAACTGCCATTACTGCGGGCACGCTGGTGCTCGTTTTGATCCTCAATCTTCTTTTCTCCCTTCTGTTCTCTGCAACAAAGCGGTATACAGATCTGACCGGAGAGGAAATGTACACTCTCTCCAGCGGTGCGGAGTACCTTTTGAAAAGCACGCTGGACGGTGTCAACGACAAGCGTCCCGAGGACGATCCCGTCGAGGTGGAGATCATCTTCTGCGCCGACCCCGATATGCTCTGCTCAAACGAGCTGACACGCTATATCTATTACACCGCGTTGCAAATGGAGCGCGTGCGTCCCGCATCGGTCAAGGTATCCACGGTCAACGTCTGGCAGAATCCTTCCGCAGTGGATGCTTACCGCGTGGATTCGCATTCCTCAATCTATCAGAGCAACATCATCATTGCCAGTGGAACCGAGTTCCGTCTGTATTCTCCTGCGGCCTTTTACCGTTGGGACAATACGGGATACTACGGCGAGCAGGTCTTTTTGCAGGGCATTCTTGCCGTTACGCAGGCCGAGTCGCCCATCTGCGCCCTCACGGTAGGGCATGGAGAGCCCTTTGAAACCGAGGCGGGAATGGAGCAATACAGCACCTTCCTTTCCATCATTGAGGCATCGGGGTATGAAGTGCGGACGGTGGATCTTTCCAAGGAGGAGATCCCCGAGAACTGCCGTCTGATCATCACCTTCGATCCGCAAACGGATTTCCTCTCCACCTTCATGGAGGAGAACACGGTTTCGGAGGTCAAGAAGCTGGATGCGTATCTTTCCGAGGACAACGCCTACATGATCTTTGCGGATGCTGATACCCCCGATCTTCCCAATCTGGAAACCTATCTTGAGGAATGGGGCATCACCTTTAGCCGCTATTCCGGAACCGATGCCGACGGCCGCGAATGGGAGGGCAGACTTCAGCTCTCCGATCCGGACAACCGCATCAACGCGGACGGCTCCTTCTTCCACGGGGAGTATGAGCCCGAATCGATCGGCGGAGGCATTACCGAGGATATGCGCGTGCAGGGCGGATCTCCCAAGGTCGTCTTTGGAAACGCAACCGGCATCGCGTATTCTCCTCTGTATCAGCAGGCCTACGAGCTCGCGGACGAGGATACGGGAGCGGGTGCGTACACCTACGCCTTCTACTATTCCAACGGACACTCGCGCGAGATGTTTGACATCTTCCGCGCGAGCGAAAGCTCCCTGGCGTATGCCAAGAACGCAAACGGAGCTTTGACCGATGCCTCCGGCAATCCCGTGGTCGCGGACACCTACGGCTCCTATCGCCTGATGACCATCACCATGGAAACGCGCTTTGTTTCCGAGGGCAACGGTATGATCTCCAACATCAACAATGCGACCTACGTTTGTGCGGCAAGCTCCACGGCGTTTGCAAGCAACGAGGCGCTTTCCTCCAACGCATACGGCAATACGGACGCGCTTCTCTCTCTGCTTCGGACCATTGGTCTGGATCTGCAGCCTGTCGGCATTACCATCAAGCCCATGGCCTTCACTGAGATCGGAAGCGACGGAAGCAGCGACGATTTTGCGGAGTATTATTCTGCATCCCTGATCACTGCATGGACGACTGCGCTGATGGTGATTCCCGCCGTTGTATGCTGTGCGGCAGGCTGCGTGGTCCTGATTCGCAGAAGACTGCGCTGAGCCGTTCCCTCTGAGGGGATAGGATCCGAAACGAAAGGAATGAAATCAAAAATCGGATGAGAAATACAGAAACGATTATCAACGTTATTTTCGATCCCGCAAGGGGCAGGCTTTCCGTATCCAGCCGCGAGGCGGAGCTTGGAAAGCCCCTGGGCACGCTTCCCGTGCCCGTGCGTGCGGGATACGATTTTGCGGGCTGGTATCTTGGAGAGGAGCGGATCACCTCCTCTACGGTGCTGACCGAGGAGGAGGATATTCGCCTCGTTGCCCGCTGGGCCAAAAAGGAGGGAAGCCGACGCGCAACGCAGCTGCAAAGGCAGAAATGGGCATCCGTCCTGCTGGCGGTCATTGCGATCGCATTGGTTTTTTCACTGGTCTATATCAACGTGGTGCAGGACTATACGCTGCTCGATACCTACTATGAGTCAGACGGTACGCGCGTGACGCAGAAATATTACGTCCGCAAGAAGCAGGGCCAGTACGGTCTTTACGATAAGTCCGGAAAGCCCGTGGAGAAGAACGCCGACGGCTACTACATCGCGCTTGGCGGAAATCAGTACGAGGTAGATCCTGCAACCGGCAAGGCCTCGCTTTATGCAGCAGTCGATTTTGAGATCGAGGGAGAGGAAAGCGAACTGTATGAGCGCGTTCTGATGTTCCCGCAGATCAAAATGGACAATATGCTCTCCCTGAGCGTTACGAACTCCTACGGCAGCTTCTGCTTCTACCAGGACGCGGAAGGAGATTTTTGCCTTGAGGGAACGGAGGAGAGCAGCGCGACCTATGATCCCGAGCTGCTTTCCAGCCTTTGCGTCGCCTGCGGATATCCGCTCGCTATGAAGAAGCTGGATATGAAATCCGAGCAGATCCCGCGTCTTCCCGACGGAAGCGTGGATTACGCCGCCTACGGGCTTTCCGAGGATTGCTCTCCCGCCGTTTATACGGTCACGGGGGAGGTCGCTACCGCCAACGGCATGGAGCGCATGACGCAAACCGTTTACGTGGGGGATGCGATCCTTTCCGACGCAGGGTACTACGTACGCATGGAGGGAAGGGAAACGGTTTACGTTCTCTCCTCCAACATTTCCAAAACGGTGCTGCAGCCCGTGGAAGCCATGATCACTCCCATGGTGGTCTATCCCGTTTCCATGGCCAACCACCTTATGGTGCGGAATTTCGTTCTGGGTAGGATCGACGGAAAGGTGTTCGGCGAGGACGGGAAGGTGAACTTCTCGGAGGAGAATATGATCGTTGCCTTCTCCTTCCAGGATCTTGAGGAGCGCACGGGCACGATGTATTCGGCACGTCCGTATTTCTCCCAGCTCGATCTGATGAAGGGCTATGAGATCAACGGCAACAACGTGTCCGAAATGTTGGGCTTGCTCTATGAAATGCAGTATCTGTCCTGCGTAAAGCTCGGCTTGACGCAGGAGGCTCTGCGGGAATACAATCTGGATCAAAACGTCTTTTATCTTGGGTATGATTCTCGCATCAGTGACGCGGAGCTGGAGAAGGATGGCAAGATCGCCTTGGCCCGGAACTCCGTCATGATCAGCCAAAAAACCAAGAACGGAACCTATTATCTGGCCTCCACGGAATACGACATGATCGTTGAGGTGGACCAGTATTATCTGGCATTCCTCGAATGGGATCTGAATAAATGGTACGATATCCATCCCATCACGGAGGATCTCTCCTATATGAAGGAGCTGGCGATTACCATTGACGGCAAGAGCTACACCTTTACGCTCGATAATACGCTGACGTATGCGTATTATATCAATGCGGACGGCAATCCCGAATTCCTGGACTTCTCCAAGGGGACGCTGACGAAAAACTCGGAGGGGGACTACGTCTATTACCGCAACGGCAAGCGGATCGCCTTCGAGCTTGTGGATTTTGACCACGGTACCTTCAAGAGGAGTGCGGACGGGGACGCCGTCTATATGGTGGGGAACAAGGAGCTGCAGCTGAACAGCCTTTCCACCAACGTGTTGGTTTACTGTGATGAATTTACGGGAGGAACGCTGGCGGTCAATCTGCTGGATTACAGCTATACGTATTCCTATATCGACGACACCGGCAATACGCGCACCAAGACCTATACCGGATCGGATAATTTCCGCAACTTCTACATTCAGCTGCTCAACCTCGCCGTTGGCGGTGTGATCAATGAGAAGGAATTTGAGGCAACGCTCGGTATGAGCGTGTCGGAGTATATCGCGCAGGGCGACGGTGTTTGCCAGGCGGTCATTCGGTACCGTGCAGAGGATATGGCGAAGATCTTCAATCAGTTCACCTACAAGGATGAAACGGGATCCATCGTCAAGCTGTATGAGGAGAACAACGAAAGAGAGATCGTGCTTCGCTTCTATCGGTATAGCGAGATGCGCTCTCTGATGACCCTGGAGGTTGTGGAAAAATACGACGCCGAGGGGAATCCGGTTTACAATCCCGCCAATGAGATCGGACGCTTCTTCGTGAACGCTCTGGAGATCGAAAGACTGCAAACCGTGCTGGAGCAGATTCTGGCCGGAGAACGGGTCGTGTATAACTGATTGCAAAAAAGGGACTTGGCCAATGCCTTCGTCCCATGAAAAAACGACGGGGTGCGTTTCGTGCATTGTTGCACGGGACGCACCCCGTTTGATGGTATTCCGTTCAGATCGTACAGACCAGCTTTTCAAGCGGCTCATAGCCCTTACTCCCGAGGGAGAACTTGAGCGAGGCGTCAGCCGCGACACAGGCATCGAGCGCGCGGCGAATGCGCTTTTCATCCGTCTGCCGAAGGGCCTGCCGGTACAGACCGATGCGATATTCGTGCAGCGGTGGCTTAAAGGCGGAGGAGATTTCGGCGGTGGGAGCCCCCTCCGCGAGCATGGATTGTACCACCAGCATCTCGCTGATCACGCGCGTTACCTCGCCGAGAATAAACAGCGGCTCGACACGGCGAAACCGATAATCCTCCAGAATGGCGAGCGCGCGGTCCGCATTTCCCGACATGATGGCGTTTGTAAAGGCAAAGGCGTCGTATTCGTTGGCGGACGTGCAGACGCGGATCATGCTCTCCTCGTCCGGAACCGTCCTTCCGTGCGCCAGAAGGTAGAAGGAGAGCTTGTCGATCTCGGAGGCGAGCGTCAGCATACTGTGCCCGCAGTATTCCGTCATGCGGGAGCAGAAGGCCGGAGGGGCTTCTACGCCACGGTGCAGAAAGTGCCGTTGTACCCATGCGGCAAGCTTCACGCCCGTCACCTTTTCAAACCAAACGGGCGTCAGATGCTCCGAGAGCCGCCCGAGGAGAGCGGAGGGCTTTTTAGGAAGGATTCCGGAATCAAAGGAGGCGGGAAGGCTCAGGATCACCGTGTTGTAATCAAACTCGGGGAGCTGCTCGAGCACCTCGAGGAATGCGTCGATCTCCTCGGGACGCAGTCCCTGAAAATGGAAGCCCGTGATCAGGATCAGCTTCCGGTCGCTCATCATGGGGAGCGGAGTGAGGGCATCCAGGAGCTTTTGCGGTGTCAGATCCAGACCGTCCAAACGCAAAAGGTTAAAGATGGCGAAGGCGGGGTCCGGGCAAATGGCTTCCTCGGCGGCGCGAATGGCAAAGGATTTGAGATAGTCCTCCTCACCAAAGAAAACGTAGCCTAAGCGAGGCGCGGTCTTGATCTCCTTGCGAAAATCCGATTCTTTCAAAAGGAGCATACGTTTTGCCCTCCCTTCCTTCTTTTTCTCGGTATTATTATAGCATTTCTTTTTGCTTTCGTCAACCGTTCCGCAAAAAATCCTGCCGATCCTAAAATAAAACGTAAATAAAATCTTGAAAAATCTTCAAAAAGGCTTGACAAATGGAAGAAAATCGGTTATAATGTAACCTGTCATTGTGTAAAAGCGTGTTTCCTTGTCGCAAGGAACGCTTCCGATTCATTATAAAGGAGGTGCATACGATGCTCAGAACTTACCAGCCGAAAAAGCGTCAGAGAAAGAAGGAGCATGGATTCAGAAAGAGAATGAGAACTGCCGACGGCAGAAACGTCCTCAAGAGAAGACGTGCAAAGGGCAGAAAAAGACTGACCTATTGATCTGATTTTTGACCAAGGCCAAGTGCTTTGTGTCGGACTTCCCACATAAAAACACCGACTGCCGATGAAGCGCTTCCCGCACCTCGCTGTCGGCGTTTTTATTTGAGCAAGGAAACCCAAGATCGTTTTTTCAAAACAAGAAGCAAGACCATTAACGGAAGCATGACAAGGAACGCACAAACGAACCATCAGGGACGAGAGTATGAAATACACAACCATCAAGGAACATCATCTGTATAACAAGACCTTTCAAAAGGGGAAGCGTTATTCGGGGCGCTATCTTTCTGTCTTTGTCCTGCGGGACTGGGCGGCCAAGCGCTTGATGAAGGAGCATCCCGAAAAGCGATATTACAACCGCATTGGTCTTTCCGTTACAAAAAAGGTGGGCGGAGCGGTGCAGCGCAGCCGTGTCAAGCGCATCCTGCGTGCAGGCTACCGTGCCGTTGAGCCCGAGCTGAAAACGGGCTTTTTGATCGTGATCAGCCCTCGCGAGGGAATCCTGTCGGCAAAATCCACCGATATTGAGCGTGAGCTTTCCCGCGGCTTTTCCAAGCTGGAGATGCTGCGCAGAAAAGAGGAGGCAAGGACCGAGCAGGGGGATCGAAAAGAGGGAGAAGCTCCGTGAAGCGGGTTCTGATCTTTTTCGTCCGCCTCTATCAGCGCTATCTGTCCCCACTCAAGAAGCAACCCACCTGCCGCTTTACACCGACCTGCTCTGCTTACGCCATTGAGGCGCTGCAGAAGCGAGGCGCCATCGTTGGAAGCATTCTTACCGTTTTGCGGATCCTTCGATGCCAGCCCTTCGGTCCCTGCGGATGGGATCCGGTTCCCGAGAAGGGACTTCGAAACAGGCGCTCGATCGGGAAGCCGATTACCAAGTACTATTACCCGGAGGATGAAGCCTTGGAGGAGAGGACGGATGCAGATTCGTCCGAGCCTACGTCCGAGCATCAATGACGAACGCCGCAGCGCCGTGCGGCAAAGCATTATGGCGGCGCACCATTTCCCACAAAAAATCGAAGGGAGTTTTTGCAAGCAATTTTGCTGCAAATCACATGAGAATGAAAACAAGTTTAAGAAAACGGATCGGTCGGATCGGTCTTCTGGCACTTCTTTCCATCCTTCTGCTTTCCTGCTTTGCAGGATGCGCATCCAAGCCGGTAGCGGCCACGCTCACGGTCAAGGATAACGCATTTTTGGCGGTTGCGGAATCGCCCGAGCTTCACGGCCTGAAGGCAACGCAGCTGGCAGAGATCGCAGATCTTCTGGTGAAGACCTTTGACGAGGCCACTTTCGATAACCGAGAGATGCTCGTAGCGGCATGGCGTGGATACGACATGCTGGAGGAGGGCTTTAACGACAGCAAGATCCATGAGAGTGCTGAGGAAAGAGCGGAACGCGACCGTGGCGACCGTGTCAATCTTGAGGCCGCAAAGAAGGTGATCGCAAAGGCGAACCTTCTTGCGAAGGAATCCGACCGCCTTGCGGTGGATTATTCCAACATGAATAAGGCGGACCTCCGCGTTCTGATCGAGGCCTTCCAGACCAATGCGGACATTAACGCAGGCACAGGATTTTTGGACAAGATCCTTCTTGGGGTCGGCTCGGTTCTTCGTTGGATCACCAACACCCTTTGCTTTGGCAGCTACCTTGCCGGTATTTGCCTCTTTGCAATCGTGATCGAGATCCTGATGCTCCCCTTTGCTATTAAGCAGCAGAAGAATTCCATCCGTCAGGCCAAGCTCCGCCCGAAGGAGATGGCGATCAAAAACAAGTACAAGGGACGCAACGATCAGCCCACTATGCAGAAGATGCAGCAGGAAATCCAGGAGCTTTACCAGCGTGAGAACTTCAGTCCTTACAGCGGCTGCCTTCCTCTTCTGATCCAGCTTCCCATCATTATGGCGCTTTATTCCATCATCATCGACCCGTTGCGTTACGTAATGGGACAAACCGCGGCCATGTCGCAGGCGCTGACTGCTTTTGCAACGGCCTCTCGCGCAGCAGGCGGTCTTGGAAGCACGTTTGGCACGGCAAACGGAAGCATTATGCTTCTGTCGGAGCTGAAGGAGGCAGGTGCGGAAGCATTTGCGGGACTGGCGAACTTCCAATTCTTTGGAAACAGCGCAGAGCTGTTCGGAGCATTGGATCAGATTTCCGGAAACATCCCCAGCTTTGCAGTTGGCGGGATCAACCTCGGAATCGCGCCCAGCTTCTCGGGCAATCTGCTTCTTCTTCTGATCCCCGTATTAACCTTTGTCACCTATTTTGCAACCTCCAAGCTCAACCGCAAGTTCATGGCACAGCCCGTGGCAAACGAGGGTGTTGATGCAAAGCAGGTTGCTTGCTCCAATACGATGATGGACGTTACCATGCCATTGATGTCCACCTTCTTCACGTTCATGGTGCCGGCGCTTGTCGGTGTGTACTGGATGTTCCGAAGCCTGGTCGGACTTGGCAAGCAGTTCATCATTTCCCGCATCATGCCGCTTCCCACCTTTACCGAGGAGGACTATAAGCAGGCGGCCAAGGAGATGGCAGGCAAGAGAACGGTGGTCAAGAAGTCCGAGCGAGCAGGCTCGGTGCGCTCCTTGCACCACATCGATGACGAGGACTACGAGGACACCCGTGAGCGCGCATTGGCCCGTAAGGCGGCTATCGAGGCGCGCGAGCGTGAGGAGCAAGAGACCAAGAAATCCTCTCTCTTTGGCGGCGCGGCACTCAAGCAGGATCGCAAGGCCGAGGACGCGCAGAGCGAAGACAAGACAGACAAAATCTGACCCTATAATCTATAAAATAACGGAGTAGAAAGATCGTGAAAAAAGAACTGATCGTCACGGCAAAGACCGTGGAGGAAGCAAAGGCAAAGGCGGCCGCCGAGCTTGGCGTTGCCGTAGAGAATATTGAGTTTACCGTTTTGGAGGAGGCCAAAAAGGGCTTCTTCGGACTGGGTGCATCCGATGCGAAGGTATCCGCCGTTTACACCGTAAAGGGTGAGGATATTGCACTGGAGTTCATTCGCAAGGTTATCGCAGACATGGAGCTGACGGATCTTGTGGTTGAGATGAAGCCCGGAAACAACGACGACACCCTGATCACGGTGGACGGTGAGGGCGCAGGTCTGCTCATCGGTCATCACGGTGACACGCTGGATTCCCTGCAGTATCTTGCAAATCTGGCGGCCAACAAGAAGATCAAGGGCGAAAAGAGAGAATACGTTAAGATCACGCTGGACGTTGAGGGCTACCGCGCAAAGCGCGAGGAGGCACTCCGCGCACTGGCAAGACGGATGGCTGCAAAGGTTGTCAAGGGCAAGAAGAGCGTTATGCTGGAGCCCATGAATCCTTATGAAAGACGCATCATCCATTCCGAGGTACAGGGAATTGAGGGTGTATCCACCAATTCCATCGGATCCGAGAACAATCGCCGTATCGTGATGTTCCTGGACGACACCAAGGGAGAGGGCGAGGCGTAAGCCGATTGAAGGAGGGTGAGCCAAATGCAAAAATGCATTTGATACTCACCCTCGCCGTTTTTGCCCAACAGCAAAACGCTATTTTTGCTCCATGGAGGGCAAAAATCAACCTTTCGCGCGCAAAAAGGACATTCTGTTCTTTCTTGCGCAGGGGCTTCTTCCGTGATGCAGCCCCTTTGTCATACATGTCCTAAGAAAAGGAGTGATCGAGGATGATCGGGGATACCATAGCCGCTGTCAGCACCCCCTACGGCAAGGGGGGCGTGGCGCTTTTACGTGTTTCGGGACCGCAAGCGGTCGAAATCTGTGAGCATGTCTTTTTGCCGAAGAACAGAAGCCGATTGAGCGATGCGCTCCCTCGCCAAGCCATTTACGGCGAGATCCTTGCACCGGATGAGAACGGCTTTTGGAGATCGGTGGATGATGGCGTTGCGACCGTCTTTAAGGCTCCGCATTCCTTTACGGGGGAGGACACCGTAGAGATCTGCTGCCACGGCGGAATCCTTTTGACACAAACGGTGCTTTCGGCACTCTTTGTCGCAGGTGCAATGCCTGCCGAGCCCGGAGAATTTACCAAGCGTGCATTCCTGAACGGCAAGCTGGGGCTCTCCTCGGCGGAGGCGCTTGGAGATCTTCTCGAGGCACAGACACAGGAGCAGATCGCTTTGGCGCATGCAGGCATGCGCGGAAAGATAGAGGAGGCCTGCACCGGCATCTATACTTCCTTGCGCGATATTCTGGCGAGCATCTACGTCAAAATCGACTATCCCGACGAGGATCTGGCGGATTTGAGCCGTGAGCAAATTCTGAATCGGTTGTCCGATTGCGAATCGGCCTTGGCAAAGCTGGTGCATACTTATCGCACGGGACATGCCATTGCCGAGGGCATACAGACCGTGATCTGCGGAAAGCCAAATGTTGGCAAAAGCTCTCTGTATAACCGTATTCTGGGCAGGGAAGCTGCGATCGTTACCGATATTGAGGGAACCACGCGTGACGTGTTGACCGAGCGCGCCTCTCTTGGCCGTGTGACGCTGCGCCTATCGGATACGGCGGGACTGCACGATACCGAAAATCGGGTGGAGCGCATCGGAATGGATCGCGCACGCGATCTTTTGGAGGAGGCAGAGCTGATACTGGCGGTCTTCGATGCAACGAAGCCTGCGGATGCGGAGGACCGTATGCTGGCACAGGAGCTTTCGGAAAAGTGCGGAGTGAGTATTGCGATCTTGAATAAATCCGATCTGTCGGCAGAGCCGGATTCCTTCTACGCGGAGCGTTTTCAACACACGGTGTCTGTTTCGGCAGCAACCGGAGAGGGGATGGATACACTTTGCGGCATGGTAGAGGCCCTCTTTACCGACGGATTGCTGGATACGGGACGGGATGCCGTTCTTTCCAACGCACGTCAGCACGCCTCTGCGCTCTCTGCTCTGGAGGCCGTTCGACGCGCGATGGTGTCCCTCACGGCCGGCTTGCCGGTCGAGCTTGCCTGCACCGATGCTGAGCAAGCGATGTCGGCCCTTTCGGAGCTTGACGGAAGAGCGATTTCCGAGGATATTGTTTCCTCGATCTTTTCCCGCTTTTGCGTTGGAAAATAAGCAACGTCTGTTAATGATCAAGGAGTGTCTGTCGATATGATGATAGAGCAAAATACGGAGTTTTCTCTCTCCGATCTTATGGATCTGGAGAAAGTTTGCCGTCTTTCGATTCCGGAGGAGGAGCGCTCGGAGTTTGTGGAGAGCCTGCGGGAAATGATCTCGCTCGCCTCTCTGCTCAAGGATGCTCCGACGGATCGGGAGCCCTATTCCGGGAACCTGGAGGTGCGCCTCTCGGATCTTCGGGTGGATCAAGCGGAGTCCTCTTTTTCGCGCGACGTCCTTCTTTCGGAGGCGTCTGACGTGACCGACGGCTTTTTTCGCGTGCCGCGAACGGTGGAGGACTGAAGCATGCATGCATGGATCAATCGCTCGATCAAGGAGCATCAGGCCGCTTTTGCGGCAGGGGAATACACCTCGCGGGAATTGACGTCCGCCTTTCTGAAGCGGATCGAGGAAAAGGAGCCGTCCGTCGGAGCATACCTTACGGTAGATGCCGAGGGCGCCTTGCGAGAGGCGGATGCCTCGGATGCAAGACGCCGCTTGGGAGTGCCGCTCGGTCCCCTGGACGGGATCCCGTACGCCCTGAAGGATACGTTCTGCACGGTCGGTCTGCGCACGACCTGCGCCTCCCGTATGCTGGAGCATTATGTTCCGCCCTACGATGCCGAGGCCGTCAGCCGTCTGCGCCGAGCCGGTGCCGTTCTGCTTGGAAAATTGAATCTGGACGAATTTGCCATGGGAAGCTCCACGGAGCATTCCGCGCTTGGAAACACGAGAAATCCGTACAACTCCGACTGTGTGGCAGGCGGATCCTCGGGAGGATCTGCGGCAGCGGTCGCGGCGGGGGAATGTGTTTTTTCGCTGGGGACGGACACGGGCGGCTCCATCCGTCAGCCTGCCGCCTTTTGCGGCGTCATGGGGTTAAAGCCGACCTACGGTGCGATCTCGCGCTACGGTGTGATCGCCCTGGCCTCCTCGCTGGATTGCGTGGGGATCCTTTCCCGGTGTGCCGAGGATGGAGAGATCGTGCTTTCCGTGCTTGCAGGGAAGGATGAAAAGGATGCTACATCACGCGCCTATCTTCCCAGCTCCATTCCAAGCCGTCCGCTTCGCGTGGCGTTGGTAGCGGATTTCTTGCGTGACGGAATGATCGCAGAGGAGATCCGTGCACTCCTTTTGGAGTCTGCGGAGCGTTTTCGAAAAAAGGGCGCACAGGTGGGCGAAATTTCGCTTCCGTCCCCCATGCGCGCGCTTGCGGCGTACAGCGTTTTGACTGCGGCGGAGGCCGCGAGTGAGCTGGGACGCTATGACGGAATCCGTTACGGCTTTGCCGGAGCGGGAGAGGATCTTGAGAATCGCTATGTAAGCAGCCGCGGAGAGAGCTTTGGGCGAGAGGTCAAGCGCAGGATCCTGTTTGGAACCTACGTGATGACGGGCTCGCGCCGCGAGGAGATCTACAATCAAGCCCGTCGGGTACGCGGCGACGTCAAGGCGTCCATGGAAAAAATCCTGACCGAATACGA
Source organism: Clostridia bacterium (assembly GCA_017386965.1). Taxonomy (GTDB): domain Bacteria; phylum Bacillota; class Clostridia; order Oscillospirales; family CAG-272; genus UMGS1865. The sequence goes on along the minus strand of JAFOGE010000001.1, from coordinate 3,303 downwards.
CCTGATTCTGGCGCCCGCGACACCCACGGTAGCCTTTGCGGCAGGGGCGCAGAGAAGTCCGGCCGAGATGTACTGCTCCGATCTTTGCACCGTTTGCGGAAGTCTTGCGGGGCTTCCGTCCCTGTCCGTCCCGATGGGGAAAAACATGGAGGGACTTCCCATGGCCGTCCAGCTGACGGCGGCGCCCTTTTCGGAGTCCTTGCTCTACCACGCAACCGCGCTTCTGGAGGTGTCACATGAATCATCCGGAATATGAAGCCGTCATCGGCCTTGAGGTGCATGCCGAGCTGCGGACGGCATCCAAGATCTTCTGCTCCTGCAAAACCGAGTTCGGAGCGGCTCCGAACACGCAATGCTGTCCCATTTGCATGGGGCTTCCGGGCTCTCTCCCACGTCTGAATCGCTATGCGGTCGAGCTGGCGATTCGTGCCGGCCTTGCGCTCGAGTGTGAGATCGCTCCGCGATCGAAATTTGACCGTAAGCAGTATTTCTACCCGGATCTGCCAAAGGCCTATCAGATTTCGCAGAACAAGTACCCCTTGTGCCGGAACGGGCGCTTGCAGATCCGCACCGCCAAAGGGGTGCGACAGATCCGAATCACACGGATCCATATGGAGGAGGATGCGGGAAAGCTCATCCATTCTCCCGATGGAACGCGGATCGATTACAATCGCAGCGGTGTAGGACTGATCGAGATCGTTTCGGCACCGGATCTGCGGAGCGGCGAGGAGGCCTCTGCCTATCTGCGCGCCTTGCGCGGAATTCTGGTCACGGCAGGCGTGTCCGATTGCCGTATGCAGGAGGGCTCGATGCGCTGTGACATCAACCTTTCGCTTCGGAGAAGGGGAGAGGAAGCCCTTGGGGCCCGTACCGAGATCAAGAACGTCAATTCCTTTGCCTTTGCGGAAAAGGCAATTCAATGTGAGATTCTGCGCCAGAGCGAGCTGCTCGCAAGAGGCGAGCGCGTGGAGAGCGAAACCCGACGCTTTGACGAGGCACTGGGATGCACCGTTCGGATGCGTAAGAAGGAATCGGCCGCAGATTATCGCTTTTTGGCAGAGCCCAACCTTCCGGTGCTTTGCATTTCGCAGGAGGATCTGCTCCCGATCCGTGCCGCCATGCCTGAGCTTCCCGAGGAGCGCCGAGCGCGTCTTTGCAAGGACTACGGAATTGCAGAGGCGGATGCCGTGATCCTGACCTCCGAGCCGGCTCTCGCGGATTACTTTGAGGCATCGGCAGAACATTGCACCGACGCAGTCAAGCTTTCGCACTTCCTTTTGGGAGAGCTTTTGCGATACTGCCGGAGCGATCCCTTCCGCTCTCCCGTTTCGGCACTCCGTCTTGCGGAGCTGGTCGCCCTTTGGTGCGAGGAACGGATCAACGGAACGACCGCCAAACGTCTGCTGGCGCGGCTTGTCGAGGCGGATTTTTCTCCCGAGGCGGTTGCCGCGCAAGAGAATCTGATGCAGATCCGCGATCGGGAGAGCCTGTGCGCTATGATTCGAGCGGTTTTGGCAGATTCGCCAAAGGCCGTGGAGGATTATCGAAAGGGCAAGCTTGCCGCCCTTCGCGCCCTGCAGGGGCGTCTGATGGCGGTCAGCGGAGGACGTGCGGATCCGATGTTGGGAGAGCGCATTCTTTTGGAGATGCTTTCCGAGGAGGATGACGAGAAAGAGAGGGCGTGCGAATGAAGGAGATTTATGCGTACTCGCCAAAGGGGAAGGGCAGAGAGAAGGCAATCGTTGCTGCTTTTGGAATTCTCGGAATTCTGTTGTTTCTCTGTTCCCGCATTCCGGGCTTTCTCCTTCCCGCACTTTGGCAGATCGCGGCAGTGCTTTGCCTGACCGTTGCGATCTTTCTTACCTCCGGGTATCTTCTGAAGGCATACGTTTATGCGGTCGCACCGATTGACCGTGCAGACGCCGCACCGTGGGAGCTTACCGTTACGGAGCTTTGCGGAGGACGGAGAACGATTGTGGCGAGGATCGCACTCTCTGAGATCCAAAGCATTGAGCGGATCGCAAAGGAGGATCGGTCGCGCGCGACGGCAGAGAGTCGCGGAAGAAAGGTGTTTTCCTACACGGGTGTTCTTCTCCCGGATGCGGTGATTTGCATCGCCGCCTGCGTCGGTGGAGAGGACGTGCTTTTAAAAATTGCGGCCGAAGATGCATTTTTGGATGCGCTTTTGCAGCTTTATCGCAATAATTGTCCGAATAATACCCATATGTGACTTGAAAAAGGACAAGAATTATCTTATAATATGTAATGATGGGGATTGGACTTCCCCGGATATAAAGATAAGGAGAACATAAGAGATGTCTTTTCCGATTGCTTTACAGGTCTATTCCGTCAGGGCAGAGGCTTCCAAAAATCTCTATGCCACACTGAAGGAAATCAAAAGGATGGGCTATGACGGCGTTGAGTTCGCCGGTCTTTACCACCACACCCCCGAGGAGGTGCGCGATATGTGCGCGGACATTGGTCTTGTTCCAATCTCGGCTCACGTTGCATACCGCGAAATGCTGGCAGATCCGGAGGGCGTACTGTCACAGTATGTAACCGTTGGATGCAAGTACGTTGCCGTTCCCTATCTGGAGGGCGAGGACCGTCCTTCGGGTGAGCACTTTGACGAGGTCATGAAGAATATTGCCATGATCGGCGAGGTGGCCAAGAAGCTGGGGATCACGCTGCTCTATCACAACCACGATTTTGAATTTTACAAGCTGGGCGACAAATACGCCCTGGACGTTCTTTACGAAACCGTCCCCGCAGACCTTTTACAGACCGAGCTTGACGTCTGCTGGGTCAACATCGGCGGAGAGGATCCTGCAAAGTATCTCAAAAAGTACGTCGGCCGCGCGCCCGTTCTTCATCTGAAGGATTTTGTGGGTGGAAAGACCGAGAACATGTACGAGCTGATCGGCATTCAGTCGAACGGCAAGACGGCGGATGCGCAGAAGTTTGAGCTTCGTCCCGTAGGCTCGGGCGTTCAGGATTTCCCGGCCATTATCAACGCGGCGAAGGATGCCGGTACAGAATGGCTCATTGTTGAGCAGGATAACCCCTCGATGGGACTTTCTCCGATGGCGTGCGCCGAAAAGAGTCGCGCATACCTCAAGACCATCGGCTATTGATCATAAAACAACATTTCAGGAGGATTAAATCATGGCACTGGATAAGGATTTGGACGCCTTTAAGGACGTCCGGGAAACAAAGACCGTTGACGCTACCAAAAAGCTGCGCATTGGCTTTATCGGATGCGGCTGGATCGCCGGCTCGCACATGCGCGCCTTCAAGAAGCAG
>JAFOGE010000063.1 GCA_017386965.1 Clostridia bacterium | reverse complement strand
CACGGGTGTTCGCATCGTGCTCAAGGCGCTTGAGGAGCCCGTCCGTCAGATCGCAACCAACGCAGGCGTGGACGGCTCGGTTATCGTCGATAAGATCGTCAACTCGGGCAAGGTCGGCTACGGCTTCGACGCCTACAACGAGGTCTACTGCGACATGGTGGCTTCCGGTATCGTGGATCCCACCAAGGTGACCCGTTCCGCTCTGCAGAACGCGGCATCCATCGCGTCGGTCATTCTCACGACCGAGGCAGTTGTCGCGGATCAGAAGGAGGAAGCTCCTGCTGCCGCTCCCGCTCCCGGAATGGGCGGCGGAATGTATTGATTCTATTTCCCGCAGCGGCGGGGCAAGGTCCTTGGATCTTGCCCCGCCGCTTTTTGCCTTTTGAGAATGAGGGAAAAATGCATATTTTTGAATAAAAAACAAGAATATGCAGAAAGAAATGAGGAAAATGCGCAAATAGCAGGTGCGGGAGAAAAAGCGGTGAGCGCGGGAGGGGAGAGAGGGAATGGATTCGGTATTTCCTGCGGGGAAGGATGGATTGTTCGAGCGGTTGCGTCTATATAATAAGGAAGAAAAAAAGCGAAAATGGATTTTGTTTAATTTGCATAAAAACAAGTTTAAACTTTGTTCAAAATGTGGATTGCTTTTCCAAACGGATTGTTGTATAATGAAATACACGTAGAAAACTACGGAAATTTCTTTGAAAAAAAGAAGGAATCATGTATAATTTCGCACAGTGAGTGTGTGATAATTATAAAAAAACTTTGAGGAGGATTTTCCATTATGAAAATCAAACGCTTGTCCTTTTTCCTGGCGTTGGTCATGATCCTCTCCGCGTTTGCAGGAACCTTTACGATTTCTGCAGAAGGCGAAGCGGCTCCCGCAACCAAGCCTTGGAAAGTAGGCGAAACGACTTACGCAACCTTTGCTGAGGCTGTTGCAGCTGTAGCAAATGGTGGTACCATTTACGTTACCGAGGATGCTACGGTAAGTGGCGCTGCTCCTAAGGTTCTTAGCAAGACCATCACCATCGAGGGTGTTGCAAATGCCGAGGGTAAGTACCCCACCATCAAGGCGTCCGCAGGTATGATGCAGATCGGTAACAACGACGCTGCTACCGCAGGCGCTGTAACCTTAAAGAACCTCAACTACGTGTTTGAGGGCAAGGAGACTTACTACGACGCCTTCTTCGTTACCTCTCTCTCCTCGCTGACTCTGGAGAATGTCGATATGGTCGCCAAGGGCAACAAGGCGGTTACCGAGTCCTTCATCCGTATGCGTTCCGGCAACGGCGATGCTTCGCTGACGATGAAGGATTGCACTCTTACGATGGCGAAAGACTCCACGCCTCACGCCATTTTCTTCGAGAACGGTAACGGCAACCTGACTATCGAGAACACGACGATTTCCTCTATGTCGGAGCCCTTTACGAAGGGGAGCGCTGCTACTGCAACGATCACCTACGTTGGAAAGAACTATCTTAACGGTGCTCTGAACAACGAGGTTGAGCTGGATGCAAAGCAGGCGAAGGACGGCTGGCTCTTCCGCGTTACCGACGCGCAGACTGCTACTGCAAAGGAAGAGTACTACGTTGATTTTGCCGAGGCTTATGCAGCAGCAAAGGCCGGCAGCGGCGTGATCTACGTGATCGCTGACGCTACTCTGGAGGAATCTGTTGAGCTGACCTCCGATCTGACCATTGCCGTTCCTGTTGGCGCTTCCGCAACGCTGACCATCGCGGACGGTAAGGCGATCAAGCACACCGGCGCAACTCCCGTTACCCTCACTCTGCAGGGTGTAAATGTAAAGGGCCAGGTTGCTCTTGCTGCAACCGACAAGCTCGTTCTTGAGGGCGCAGGCTTCACCATGCAGGGTGGTCCCGAGGCTACCGGCGCAGCCGTTACCTACAAGGAGATCAACCTGATCAACGGCGAGCTCAAGGGCACTGCTTCCGCTGAGTACGCAAAGACTCACCGCATCGCACTCGTTGTCAACGGCGAGCTGGCGATCCACGCAAACTTCCAGGAGGCCGTCAACGCACAGGGCTCCGCTAAGGGCGCAACCTACTACCTGTTGGCAGACGTTGGCCCCGGCCACAACGGCGGCGCTAAGACGATCCTCCATGACGCAACCATTATCGGCATGGGCGGCAGCCTGCTCCTCAACAAGGGCAACGGTTACGTCGACATGACCGGCAACGTGACCTTCCGCGATCTCAAGATCCAGACGGTCAACGTTTACCAGTACTACCTGCTGGGTATCGAGAACAACGCGAACACAACCGTTGTGTTCGATAAAGTCGAGATGATCATCGACCACAAGGCATACGGCGGAAACGGCTTCTGCGGCATCTTCCGTCTGCGTGACGAGGCCAATCCGGCGAACGTTACCCTGAAGGATTCCAAGATCACCATGACGGCTACCGCAGGTCAAACCGACAGCGAGGCCAACCATGCTGTATTCATCGTGGCAAAGAAGAAGACCACCGGTACCATTACCCTGGACCACACCACCATCGACCTGAGCCAGGCGAAGGGCATGATGCACCTCTTCAAGGAGGAAGGCGGTGGAGTTCTGGACGATCCCACGAAGCTTGTCGTAAACTATAAGAACGGTACCACCGTTCTGCTCAACGATAAGTCCAAGGCTTACCGCTATGATGACAATGCTCCCACAGCCTACGGCTACGTAGTCAACGATGACGGTACGAACACGCTTCCCAAGCAGGAGGAGATTGAGGTTGTTCCTTCGGTAGATCCTTCTGAGGGCTTCTTCAAGGTTGGTGATAAGTACTACGCAACCTTTACCAATGCGATGAAGGTGGTTGATCCCAACGGAACGATCTACATCGTTAAGGATTACGAGCTCCAGGGCGCGGATGAGCACGATCTCAAGCCCGACAAGTACTTTACTCTCGAGGGTGTTAAGAAGGAGGACGGCACGCTGCCCGCACTCACCTACTCGCTTACCACCGGCTACACCTGCCTGAGATTCCAAAAGGGCGCAACCCTGAAGAACTTCAAGTTTGTGGCTGCTACCATTCGCCAGAACGGTATCCTCCAGTTCGGCGGTGATCTCGTGATCGACAACGTTGAGTTCTTCGTTAAGAACTACAACAATGGCAACGGCAAGTCCCTGATCCGTTTCTACGAGAACAGCAAGTCCTTGACGATGACCAACTCCAAGGTTCTCTTTGAGGATGGTTATTCTCACACCAGCTGCCCGGTCTACGTGATCTCCATGGGCAAGAACACGACCGATACGCTGATTCTGGCGCTCGGAAACACCGTGATCGATGCTTCCAACGTTGCAGCAGGCACCACGGTTGGTATCGTTAAGACCGAGGCAAACGTTTCCGGTCTGGTAGTTAACACAGGAAACGTTACGCTGACTCCCAGCGCAGGTACTGAAGCTTTCCTGAACGAAGGTAAGGCACTTGACTATACCAACGCTGCCTTCAAGGTTGGTGATAAGTACTACCCAACCTTCAAGGATGCTGTGAATGCAGTTGAGGCAAACGGCACCATTTACCTCATTGCAGACTATCAACTCCAGGGCAAGGAAGAGCACGATCTCAAGCCCGACAAGTACTTTACTCTCGAGGGTGTTAAGAAGGCGGACGGCACGCTGCCTACGCTGACCTATTCGCGCACCTCCGATTTCACTTGCCTGAGATTCCAGGCAGGTGCAACCCTGAAGAACTTCAATTTTGTGGCTGCTACCATCCGCCAGAACGGTATTCTCCAGTTTGGCGGCGATCTCGTGATCGATAACGTTGATTTCTTTGTTAAGAACTACAACCAGGTGAACGGCATTGCCCTGATCCGTTTCTACAGTAACAGTAAGTCCTTGACGATGACCAACTCTAATGTCACCTTTGAAGATGGCTACAAGAGAACGGTTAACTTCTACGTGGTTTCCATGGGCAAGAACAAGGCCGACACTCTCGCTCTGACCCTCGAGAACGTTGTGATCGATGCATCCAACGTTGCAGAAGGCACCAAGGTTGGTATCGTTACCACCGAGGCAGATATCTCCGGCTTGGTTACCATTAAGAACAATGTTACCCTGGTTCCCAGCGCAGGCGCTGAGGCATTCCTGAACGCAGGCAAGGCACTTGACGTTGTTTATCCTGCATTCCAGCTTGGCAACACCTATTATGCAGCACTTGCAGATGCTCTTAAAGTTGCTAAGGCAGGCGACACGATTTTCCTGTTGGATGACGTTGTTGTTTCCGGTGACGTTGCAATTAAGGTTCCGGTTACCATTGAGGGTGTTGAGAAGGCTAACGGTAAGCTTCCCACGATGACCTACGATACGGCAGTTGCTGGAAACAACTTTGCAGCATTCTCCGTAAACGCCACCTCTACTCTTAAGAATTTCAAGATGGTTCTTATGAGCTCCAGACAGACCGGTGCGATCTATGTCAAAGAGAACGCTACGCTGACACTTGATGGTATCGATATGACTGTTGGTGCACACATTGCACATGGCACTCCCAAGTGCGTGATCCGTCTGTACAAGGGTAATGCAAACCTTGAGATCATCAACTCCTCCGTTGTTTACACGAATGAGTACGTAAGATCTGTTCCCTTCATTATGTTCGACTATGATTTCGCTGATCGTTACGTTCTCATTGAGAACTCTACCATTGATACTTCCGCAGCAAACGGTAAGGTTGGCATCGTTGGTGGAGACGAGAATGTCGACAACTTCGTAATCATTAAGAACTCTGTTCTCACTCCTTCCGAGGGAGCTACCCTGTTCACCAATATGAATCTGGACTACATGATTACCGATACTGCTCTTACCTGCAAGATTGGTACCGAGGGCAATGTGGACACCTACCAGGTAATCCTGCCCGGCGGCTTGGGTAACTACACCTTCACCGTTACCAACGGCGAGAACGGCAAGGACGGCGTTGACGGCGTTGCAGGACCTCAGGGCGCTCAGGGCGCTCAGGGTGAGCAGGGTCTTCAGGGTCTGCCCGGCGAAAAGGGTGACAAGGGTGACAAAGGTGATACCGGTGCTACCGGTGCTACCGGTGCTACCGGCGCTACCGGCGCTACCGGTGCTACCGGTGCAGCAGGTGCAAACGGCGCTGATGGCGCAGCTGCTCCCGCAGGCCTCTACATCACTGCTCTTGTAATCGCGATCGTTGCAATCCTTGGCGACATCGCTCTCGCAGCAGCTCTTCTCGCAAAGAAGAAGAACTAATTTCAAACAAACGCGGAATGTCAGATCCTTGATCTGAACCTTCCAAAGTAAAAAAAGCGGGCGCAGCTTCGGCTGCGCCCGCCCTTTTGCGAGCTGAAAGCCCCCCATACAGGGGAACATATGTCAAAAAAAGAACTGTCCGTTGACAGTTCTTTTTTTGTTCTCCTTATTTCTCGGGGATCTCCTCGACCTTCAGGGCAGAAAGCCTTTCAAAAGCGCCAAGGTCGGTTCGGATGATGGTCAAGGGCGAGATGGAAATGTGTCCGCCAAGCGTTGCATCGGTATCCAGCGTCAGATCCCCGCATGCGCGAAAAATGCTCTTTCCCGTGGGCATGACGAGGTTTCCTCCGTAGGAAGGGAATTCATCCGAGTAATAGGGGCCTCCCTGCCGCGTGATGCGGATGCTCTTGGGGTCCTTTGGAATATTCACGTTATAGATTCCATTGACCGAGAAGAGGTCGTGCTTCTTAAAAAACGCATAGACGCGGTCGAGATTTGCGAGCGCGCTCTCAAAGGAGGACGGCTCTGTGGAGATCGCGAGCGCCCTTGGAACATCCAATGCTGCCGCCTCAAACACCGCACCTGCCGTGCCCGAATAGATGATGTCGCGGCCGATGTTCAGTCCTCGGTTGATTCCCGAAATAACCAGATCAAACTGCTCGCGCAGTCCCAAAATTGCGTAGCGCACGCAGTCTGCGGGGGTAGAGTCAATGCTGAATGCACGTACGCCGTTCTCCAGCGTCAGGGGCTCTACCGAGAAGGGGTGAACGATCTCGATCGCGTGACTCTTTCCGCTTTGCTCCGCCTTGGGAGCGGCCACGGTGACCTCTCCGAGCTTCCTGGCCCAGTCCGTCAGAATCCGAAGTCCCTCGGAATGGATGCCGTCATCATTGGTGATCAATATTCTCATAGCCATCCCTCGTGTGTTTCCTTGTATTCCTTGAGCCGTTCGTCGGCCATTTGGAGCAGGGCGCGAATCTCACGCTTGCCGTACACGGTGGCACCGCTTGCGCATTCGTGTCCGCCGCCGCGGAACTGCTCGGCAACCTCGTTTACGGTGACGAATCGGGAGCGCAGGCGCACACGGGTGGCGCGATCCTTGCCCATGCCGTCGATAAAGGCGATCCAGATCAGACTGCCCTTGATGGCATCCAGCGAGGACACAGCCGTTCCTGCCTGCTCATGCGAAAGGTGAAAACGGCGCTGCATGGCGCGCGTGACGTGCAGATAGGCCACACCGTTCTCGGTAATTTTCATCTTTTTCAGGACGTGAGCCTTGAATTTGAGGGCATCGTAGTCCTGCATATAGAGCTGCGCATAGAGCTGATCGGTATTCACCCCCAGATCCAGCAGAATTGCTGCGCAACGGAGGGTGTCGCCGGATACGTCACGGTAACGGAAGCGTCCGGAGTCGGTTACCATACCCGTGTAGAGGTAGGTTGCCGCCTGCAGATCGATCTTGAGCTCCGTGCGGAAGGTGTCGTAAAAGTGAACCACCATCTCGCAGGTCGAGGAGCGTTGCTCCTCCACCCAGGAGAGATCTCCGTAGGGCTCTCGGTCGATGTGATGGTCGATCTTGACGATTTCTCGGCAAAGCGCATATTTGGGGTTGGAGATGCGGCGCTCGGTTCCCGTATCGAGAACGATGCCAAGGGCGGATGCGTATTCCTCGTCCGACAGGACGTCGGGGGCTTCATCATAGCCAAGGAAGGAGAGGTACTCCGACCTTTGGCCGTCGAGGATACGGATCTCCTTATCGGGATAGGTCAAGCAAAGGATGCGTGCCAGTCCCTTCGTGGCTCCCACACAGTCACCGTCGCAGCGTGTGTGACGGAAGAGCAGGATGCGGTCGTATTCCTTGATCTTTTGCAGGATGCTTTGCATCAAATCACGATTCATATTGCACCTCCTGCGGTCAAGGCGTCGAGGTCAGCGAGCATTTGCATGGCCTCCTCGCGGTTCTTCAGGGTCGCGCCGCTTGCCTTGGCATGCCCTCCGCCGCCGTACTTGACGGCGATGGGGTTGATGTTATAGACCGAGGAGCGAAGCTCTGCGAGAACGCCACCCTCGGATTCGGTAAAGTTGACCCAGATATCCACGCCGCGAATATCGGACATGGTGTTGACCATGCCGCGCGAGATCGAAAAGAGATCTGCGTCCAGCTCCTTTACTTCCTCTGCGGTCGTGTAGATATAGGCAACCCGCTTCTCGGTGAATTGAATCTTGAGAATGAATTGCGCTCGCAGCCGAATAAAGGAGAAGTCATCCGCATAAAGGTTGCGGTAGATGTCGGTGGTGGTAAAGGGCTGCTCGGTCAGGAAGGCGGCCATACGGAAGGTTTGGGAGGTCACCGAATCGTAGCGGAAGCGTCCGGAGTCGGTGATCATACCCGTGTAGAGGGATTTTGCGGCCAGGGGAGTCAGGCGCAGGCCGCACTCCATGGCAAAGGCCGCGATCAGTCCGCAGCAGCTTTCAAAGGAGGTGTCGGTCACCTCTACGTCCGCGATTTTTTCGCAGAAGATGTGGTGATCGATGCGGACGGTTCGCTTTGCCTTGGTATAGCGATCGTCGCTGATGAGCGAGCGTGCGGAGGTGTCCAGAATGATGGCGAGCGCATCCGCGTAGAGCGAATCCTCGATCTCGTCGGTTTTGGAATCCTCCATAAAGCCGTAGCGACGGGATGCATCGCCAACGGTGTAGATCTCTTTTTCGGGGAAGTTTTCTCGCAGGATGTGCTTCAAGCCGATCTGGCTTCCAAGCGCGTCGCCGTCGGGATTCGTGTGCCTGTGGATGATGATCCTGTCATGCGCGCGGATCTCCTGCAGTACCTGTTCAAACATAAGCTTTCCTCGTTCTTATTTCGTATTTGCGGAGGTAGGGTCGTCAAAATACCCCAGAAACTTCACCTTCAGATCACTGTTCGGGAAAAGGAAGCGATGCAGCTCGATGAAGTAATTTTCCGTCATGCTGGCGATATAGTCCACCACGATCTGGTTGGGCTCCTCGCTCTGGTAGGGGGTATTGCGTTTGTAATGCACCTTGTCCACACAGTCCAGGTGGTGGGTGAAGATGGGGGAATAGCGGTTGTTGTGCGTCAGATCCTCCAGCATCTGGCCGTAGATCTCGGCCATCATGGGCTTTGCAGTCAGATCCAGCTTGGCGCGCGTGGCGGCACTGTCGTAGATCATGCAGTAATTGTCCCGTTTGGAGGCCTGCAAGGCCTTGAAGTGCTTGCGGTCCAGCTTGATATAGGGCTTGCCGTAGCTGTTTTCGATGATGTTGACCACGAGATTGTTGATGATCTCGGCATTGATGGAGCCGATATCCTCGTTTACAAAGGCGTTTTCGTCAACGATCTTGACGCGCGCGGCGTCCTGACGGTCCTTGCCGAGATAGGCAATGATATCCGCAATGCGGACCACGCTGCCCTCGAGAGTGGAGGGAAGGAGATTGGCGGTGTAGAGGCGATCCTCGTAGCACCGTTCGATCATACGGTCGAATTCCTCAAAGCTATCAAGGGGGATGGGGCGGTATTCCTCCAGCTCCTGCTCGCCGTTGTGGCTGGCGATCCCCGAGAGCGTTTGCAGTGTGATGTTGAAGGGGAAGATACGGTCCAGAACGCGCACGGAATGAATGTTGTGATAGAAATGACGTCCCGTGTGCGCGGAATAGAGCTCGTCCAGGTAGTGTTCTCCCGTGTGCGCGAAGGGGGGATGTCCGATGTCGTGTCCCAGGGCGATGGCCTCGATCAGATCCAGATTGAGGTTGAGTGCGTGACCGATGGTGCGCGCGATGCGGGATACGAGCTGTACGTGCAGACTGCGGCGCGTAATGTCATCGTTTTTGATCAGGGAAAAGACCTGCGTTTTGTCGGTGTAGCGGTTGTAGTAGGGGCAGTGCATGATCTTGTCGATGTCGTGAACGAAGGTGGGGCGCCAGATCGAGGGCACGTCCGTTTTCACGGTGTTTCTGCGAACGACCTTCCGATTATCAAAGCCGATCCGAGCGAAGGTACCCGTCTGCTTTTCGTATTCGATTTGTTCGGAAAGGGTCTTAGACAGACTTTCGTATTTGAGCATACGTTACCTCCAATAAAATTTTTGTGTCGGATATATAGTATATCACAATTCGACGGTTTTGTCAATGGATTTCATTTTGCCTTTCAAAAATTGGCAGACTTCTATATGAAAAGGGGCAGCTCGTTGTTTGCGGCAGATTGGTCTTTGCGCCTTGCGAAAAAATGCGGAAAGAAGAAAAATTCGATTGACAAAACGCCAAAAGAAGGGTATAATGGAAAGGAAAGAGAAATACTGATTTGATTTTGGATTTCACAATGAAAACGAACCGCTTTTTACGCTTTTGGAATACGCACGGAGAGTCGATCCGCTTGCTTTGCATTCTTGGACTTTTCGTGGCAGGGATGTATTTGTTGCACATCCCATGCCCGATCAAGCTGGTCACGGGAATTTCCTGCCCGGGCTGCGGCATGACCCGTGCCTACGTGTCCCTGCTTCGATGGGATCTCGGGGCGGCCTTTTCCTATCATCCGCTCTGGCCCTTGCTTCCCATCCTGCTCGCGGTACTCCCCATTCTCCGAAGGAAGAATATGCTTGCCTTCCGCTGTGTCGTTTGGGGCTTTGTTGCGGCAATGCTTGGCGTTTATCTCCTCCGCATGCTCGTTATACAGGATCCCGTCCTGTCCTGCTCTCCTGCAGACGGCCTCGTCGGCCGAGCGATTCGCTTTTTGCAGGGACTGCTTTCCTCCTGAATGATCGCCGCAAGGCTATCAGATAAAAACACAACGAAAGGAAACCCTTTTATGAAACAACTGACAACAGATCGCGGACTCTTAAAGTACATCCTTCTCAGCCTTATAACCTGCGGCAGCTATGATCTTTTCTTCATTCATTCGCTTGCTGCAGACATCAACGAGGCCTGTCGTGAGGACGGAAAGCATACGGCCGGCTTGATTAAGCTTTTGCTGCTCAGTCTTGTTACCTGCGGTATCTATTCCATCTTTTGGTACGATGCAACGGCAGAGCGTCTTTCCGCGTACGGTAAGCGGAATAACGTTGCCGTCGAGATCGACGGTGCCAAGTTCCTGCTTTGGTATCTGGTTGGTGCGCTGGTGTGCGGCGTTGGCTCTCTCTACGGTTTGCACCTCTACCTCAAGAGCACCAATGCGGTTTGCGAGGATTACAACGTGCGCATGACTACCTTCACCGTTTGATTCCTTTGGAGATCCATGTTTGAAAACCGTATCGAAAACGAATGGCGTCGAAATTACTTCGACGCCATTCGTTTTTTTATGTTTTACTTGTTCTCGTAGAATTTGTTTGCCAGTGCCTCGGTGTCCTTTGCGATCATCAGCTCCTCGTCGGTGGGAATGACGAGAACCTTAACGCGAGAGCCCTCTGCCGTCAGATCGAGCAGGGAGCCGCGGGGGGCGTTGAGGTTGAGCTCCTCGTTGATCTTGATGCCGAGGTACTCCATGTTGGTGCAGATGCCGTTGCGGACGAGGTTGTCGTTCTCGCCAAGACCTGCGGTCATAACGAGGACGTCCACGCCGTTCATCTCTGCGATGTAGCTTCCGATGAGCTGTCTTGCATAGTGAATGATGAGGTTCATAGCCAGCTCAGCTCTGTGATTGCCCTGCTCCACAGCCGCCCAGACCTCGCGCGCGTCACTGGAAACACCGGAAACACCCATCACGCCGGACTTTTTGTTGAGGTAGTTGTCCACCTCGTCGGCGGTGTAGCCCTGCTTGATCATGAAGGTGACGATGGAGGGATCGATCGGGCCGCAGCGCGTGCCCATGGGAAGACCGCCCTGGGGAGTAAAGCCCATGGAGGTATCCACAGCCTTGCCATTCTTGATGGCCGAAACGGAGGATCCTGAGCCGAGGTGGCAGGTGATGATCTTCAGCTCCTCAAGGGGCTTGCCAACCAGCTTTGCCGCCTCCTGCGAAACGTAGCGGTGGGAGGTTCCGTGGAAGCCGTAGCGACGGATGTCATATTTCTCGGTCCACTCATAGGGGATCGCGTAGGTATAGGATTCCTCGGGCATCTCCGCATAGAAGGCGCTGTCAAAAACGCCGACCTGAGGAACTGCGGGCATTGCCTTCTTGCAGGCCGCAACGCCCTTGAGGGATGCGGGGCCGTGCAGGGGGTTGAGCGGAACGATGGATTCGACATAGGAAATGATCTCGTCATCGAGGATGACCGACTCCTTGATCTTCTTTCCGCCGTGAACGAAGCGGTGACCTACGGCCTCGATCTCGGACGCATCCTTGATCACGCCGAGGACGGGGTCAGTAAGGGTCTGAAGCACCAGGCTGATTGCCGCATCGTGATCCGGTACGGGCGTTTCTGCAAAGTACTTGTCCGCATTGGGACGCTTGTGGGTGATGGTGCCGCTGGTGGGGGTAATGCCGATCTTCTCGCAGATGCCCTTGGCCAGGACGTCGCCGGTGGTCATATCAAAGAGCTGATATTTCATCGAAGAGCTGCCTGCGTTGACGACCAAAATTTTCATAATGGATTTCCTCCTCAAAAAGTGTTGCGCTCGAACGGTCGGAAAAATTCCTGCCGCATTGCGCATTCTATCATCCTATATTATAATCCATAACCTTCGGGATTGCAAGAGCAAAGTGCAATTTTGTTTATATTTTTACGGAAAAAGGAATAAAAAAGCCCCTCGGGAAGGCATTTTCCGTGCAAAGGATATGCGTTTCCGAGGGATGCTTATCCGTCCTTTACAGACTTTCCAAATAGTCCTCCAGTTCACTCTTGATGACCGAAACGCGAGGACCGTAGATGACCTGCACGCCCGATCCCTTGCAGATCACACCGGCCGCCCCGCTCCTTTGAAGCTGCTCCTTGGAAACGCGTCCGGCATCCTTCACCGTAACACGCAGACGTGTGGCACAGCAATCGAGCGACACCAGATTCTCCCGTCCTCCAAGGCCCTCAAGAATCTGCTCGGAAAGGGACGTGTTGCCCTTCTTGGTATCCTTTGCGTTATAGTCTGCGCGTGTGTAGAGCTTGGTTTCCTCTCCCTCACTCTCCCGTCCAGGCGTGGCGTAATTCCTTCGGCGGATCAGGAATCGGAAAAGGAAAAAGTAGAGCAAAAAATAGGCGGCGCCCACGATCGGAACAAAGATCCAGTTCGTCTTGGCGTTCCCTTGCAGGATGCCAAAGAGAAAGAGGTCGATCAAGCCGCCCGAGAAGGTCATTCCGACGCCTACCTGCAGGACGTGCATCAGCATATAGGAAAGCCCCGCCAGAAGGGAATGGATCACGTAGAGGATGGGCGCGACGAAGAGGAAGGTGAATTCCAGAGGCTCGGTAATGCCCGTCAGCATAGAGGTCAGCGCGGCCGAGAGGAGAAGACCGCCTGCAACCTTTTTGCGCTCCGTGCGTGCGCAGGTGTACATGGCAAGTGCCGCACCGGGAAGGCCGAAGATCATCAGAGGGAATTTTCCGCTCATAAATCGCGTGGCGGACACAGAAAAGGCGGCGACAGAGGGGGAGGCAAGCTCGGCGAAGAAGATGTTTTGCGCACCGTACACCAATACGCCGTCGATCATGGCCGATCCGCCGACACCGGTCTGCCAGAAGGGCAGATAGAAGACGTGATGCAGTCCGAAGGGAATGAGAATGCGCTCGATGAAGCCGTAGATCAGCGTTCCCGCATAGCCTGACCGCAGGACGAGATCTCCCAGCGCGTAGATTCCGTTTTGCACGTAGGGCCAGAGAAAGAACATCAGAATCCCAACGGGAATATAGACCAGCGTGGAGATGATGGGGATGAAGCGAGCACCGCCGAAGAAGGAGATGACGTTGGGCAGACGGATCTTATAGAAGCGGTTGCAGAGTGCAGCCACGCCGAGTCCGACGAGGATGCCCCCGAAGACGCCCATTTGCAGGGATTCAATGCCAACGACGCTTGTGATCATTCCCTCGTGCAGGGTGTTGTCCTCCAGCATCCCCCCAATCGAGAGCAGGGAATGAATGGTCATGTGCATAACGAGAAAGGCGATGGCGGCCGAAAGCGTTGCGGTCCCTTTTTCGTGCTTGGCCATGCCCAGAGCAACGCCAAGCGCAAACAGGAGAGGAAGATTCTCAAAGATGACCGTGCCGACCGAGGAGAGCAGGGTGAAGGCGGAGTAGAGGAAGGTTCCCGGCCCCATCAGCCCAAGAAGCCCGTATGCTTCAAGCATGGTGGTATTGGTCAAGGATGCGCCAACGCCGAGGAGCAGGCCTGCGATGGGGAGCAGCGCGATCGGAAGCATAAAGGCACGTCCAACCTGCTGCAGAACGCCAAAAACGCCTTGTCTGCCTTCTTTTTTGAGGGAGGGTGTATTTGTCATAGGAAACTCCTGTTCGTTTATTTGAGGCGGTATTCGAGGGCTACGCTCTCACCGCCAAGGGTGCTCTTGCTCTCGGAGAGCGAAAATCCCGCGAGTTGCTCCCGGTTGGTAACGACAACGACAACGGTGGCCGCATATCCTTGTGTGCGGATCCGTTCCGGATCGAACCGTGCCAAGACCTCACCCGCGCGGATGCCCTCTCCTTCCCGGGTCATCGGCAAAAAGCCATCGCCGTGAAGCGATACGGTGTCGATCCCAACGTGGACCAATAGATCCAGTCCGTCCGCAGTTTGGATCGTGTAGGCGTGCTTGCTTTCTGCGATGCTCTCGATCTGTCCCGAGGCGGGGGCGTAGAGAGTTCCCGCTGTCGGCTCGATCGCAAAGCCGACCCCCAAGATTCCGGAGGAAAACGCCTCGTCCGCAACGGCGGAAAGGGGAAGCAGCTTTCCGTCGGTGGGTGCGAGAAGGCGACCGCTCTTTTTGGAAAAAAACATGACGTATGCTCCTTTTTGTGTGGTTTTGGATGTGTGCTTGCCTTTAGCGGCACTCGGCAATCTTGGCGCGCAGAGCGAGCAGCGCGGGAGGGGAAGCCGAAAGCTCGTCGATACCAAGATCAGCAAAGCGTTGGGTCAGGCGAAGGTCTGCCGCCATTTCACCACAGATCCCGATCCAGCCCCCTGCCTCGTGAATGGCCTTGGCGGACATCTCGATCAGGCGGAGGATCGGCTCGGTGTTCCGGTCACACAGCTCGGCGAGCAGCGGATTCTGACGGTCTGCAGCAAGCGTGTATTGCAAAAGATCGTTCGTGCCGATCGAAAAGAAATCCACCGTCCCTGCCAATTCGCGGGAAAGGATCGCAGCGGCAGGCGTTTCGATCATAATGCCGAATTCAATCCCTCCGTCAAAGGGCTTGCCCTCTGCCTCCAGCTCCCGCTTGCATTCCTCCAGCAGCTGACGGCTTTGCGCAACCTCCTCGGGCGAGATGACGAAGGGGAGCATAACGGCAAGACGTCCTCCTGCGGAGGCGCGCAGGATCGCGCGCAGCTGGGTCTTAAAAAGGGCGGGCCTTGCAAGGCAGACGCGGATTGCACGAAAGCCGAGTGCCGGATTTTCCTCGCGTGGCAGACCGAAATACGGAATTTGCTTGTCTGCGCCGACGTCCAGTGTGCGTATGACGGTTCGCTTTCCCTGCATGCGTGTGGCCACCTCCGCGTAGGCTTGAAAAAGTGTTTCCTCGGAGGGGTAGCCTTGCAGACCAAGATAGAGAAATTCGCTTCGCAAAAGGCCGATTCCCTCTGCCCCTTCCGAAAGCGCGGCATCCACCTCGGAGGCATCTCCGATGTTGGCGTAGAGCAGAATGCGGTGACCGCTTGCCGTCAGAGCGGGCTGATGGAGCAACCGTCGAAGGGAATCTCCGGTGTCCCGTGTGATTTGACGCTCCTGCTCCTGCGCTTTGAAAAAGATGTGCTTCTCCTCCTCCGCAGGACAAATCGACAGACTGCCCGTGGCGGCATTCAGAAGTGCAAATGCGCCGTCGTAGCGAGGGTCGATTCTTCCGATCCCCACGAGTGCAGGAATTCCCATCGCGCGCGCAAGAATGGCGGTGTGGGAGTTGGCACTTCCGCGAAAGGTAACGAAGCCAAGAAGCTTTGAGCGATCCAGAAGGACGGTCTGGGAGGGGGAAAGATCGTCGGCTACGAGAATGCAGGGAGGGGTGTCCGCGGAGAGGGTGTATTCCGCCGTCCCGCAAAGGGCGGACCGCACCTGCTCGGCAATGTCCTCTAAGTCCGCAACGCGTGCGGAGAGATAAGGGTCCTCTAATTGACGCAAGAGAATCGAAAAATCGCGGATCGCGCTCTGCAGTGCCTCCTCCGCAGCAAGGCCTCGCTCGATTTCGCGGCGCATCGCATCCAAAAGATCCTCGTCAGAGAGCAGCATCCCGTGGATGCGGAAGATCTCGGCCTCCTGCTCGCCTACACGTTCACGTGCCTGCAAAAGTAGCGCATCGCTCCTCCTCTGCGCCTCCTCCAAGGCTGCTTGCAGACGCTTCCATTCCGAGGAAGGATCCGAAGCAGAGGCAACTCGTTTCTGCCCCTGTGCCTGCTCCTTAGGAAGAAAGAAGCGCAGCGGCCCTGCCGTTTTGCTTTTTGAGATCCCAATGCCCTGCAAAAGAAGCCTTGGGAGAGCAATTTGAGCATCCATGGATCAGTCCTCCGGTGCTTCCGTCTGCCCGAGCTGCTGCTCGCAGAATTCTTGCAGGGCGTGCGATGCTTTTTCCTCCTCATCTCCGGATACCGTTACGGTCAGCATCGTACCGCAGCGCGCGCCGAGAGCCATCACGGAGAGCAACCGCTTGGCGTCGGCCTCCTTTTCTCCATTCCGGATGCGAACCTCGCAGCCCAAGCCCTTGACGAAGGCCGACAAAGCTCCTGCGGGGCGTGCGTGTATGCCGTTCGGATCGCGGACGGTAAAGCAAAACTGTTTCAT
Organism: Clostridia bacterium; assembly: GCA_017386965.1. Classification (GTDB taxonomy): domain Bacteria; phylum Bacillota; class Clostridia; order Oscillospirales; family CAG-272; genus UMGS1865. Next base: position 4,306 of record JAFOGE010000063.1, on the reverse strand, counting down.
CTTGTCAGATCCTTTCCTGCGTTTTGGTACTATTTTGCCAAACGGAAGGGATGTTTATGCAAAAAGGTGTTTCAAATGTATTTTTTGCATTGCCTTACCACCGATGATGATGGTGTTTGACGTTTGCGGATGGCGAGAATCGCATCCCGTACGGTTTGGCCCGGGCCGGCGGATGCTCTATTGCCGAAGCATCGGGCCGTGATGCAGTTCCGCAGGAGGAAGAAAAGCGGAGCGGATCCTCGACCATTCTATTTAAGAATAATTCTTAATCTTAATCCAAATTATAAGCAATCAGTGTCAATCGCAGAGCGATACGAGGCAGTTCTCCGCTGCTTGTCGTTCGTGACAACACCGCGAGCACAAAATCGACTCAAAATAACGGCGCTTGAAGTCCTGCTTGCACGTATTCCTCCCCTGAAAGCAAAAAAGGCAAAGAAAAAGGAGCTGAGGAGAATACCTCAGCCCCGTTTTCTGTTATCTAGACAGACGGATAAAATGTTATGGAGTTGAAATTACTTAATCTCAACAGTTGCGCCTGCCTCGGTGAGGGTAGCCTTAATCTTCTCAGCCTCATCCTTGGAAACGCCTTCCTTAACGGTCTTGGGAGCGCCCTCAACCAGATCCTTAGCGTCCTTCAGACCCAGACCGGTCAGCTCGCGGACAGCCTTGATAACGTCGAGCTTCTTAGCGCCGAAGCTTGCGAGGACAACGTCGAACTCGGTCTTCTCCTCAGCAGCGGGAGCAGCAGCGCCTGCAGCGGCAACAACACCTACGGGAGCAGCAGCGGAAACGCCGAACTCCTCCTCAACAGCCTTAACGAGGTCGTTGAGCTCGAGAATGGTAAGGGACTTGATCTCTTCGAGAATGTTAGTAATTTTTTCGGATGCCATTTTAATATACCTCCAAATAATGAGTAATTTTGATCCTCCGATTCAAAAGCGAATCGAAAGGGGATTGTTTGCTCGGCCGATGGCCGAATGGGGAAGAAGTCTTTTGCTTGGCGGATTAAGCCTCTGCGGGAGCCTCTTCGCCGTTTTCCTTGTCGCAGATCGCCTTGATTGCGTATGCGAACTTGTAGAGCGGGGACTGGATGGAGCCAAGAAGCTTTGCGATAAGGATCTCCTTGCTCGGAATCTCAGCCAGCTCGGTAACAGTTGCAACGTCGATGGGGGCGCCGTCAACGTATCCTGCAAGAATATTGAAGGACTCGATCTTCTCGGCGTACTTCTTCAGGATTCTGGCAGCGGCAATGGGATCCTCATTGCTGATTGCAATTGCGGTCATACCGTTGAGGTGCTGCTTCAGCTCGCCGTAGCCAACCATATCGCAAGCTCTGCCGGTCATGGTGTTCTTCATAACGACGTACTTAACGCCTGCCTCGCGAAGCTCCTTGCGCATTGCGGTGTCACTATCCACCGTAATACCCTGGTAGTTCACGATTACACCTGCCGTAGAGTTCTTGATCTGTTCAGCGAGGTCTGCAACGATTTGTTGTTTCTGAACGAGAATAGAATTACTGGGCATTTCGTTTCACCTCCCAATGTGAATTGAGCGAATAAAAAAATCTTTCCTCCGGCTTGCACACTTTTGCCGTGAAGAAAGATTGACTCACATCTCTGTAATTCAAAACATCTCCTCGGCAGGAAAGCGTCAGCTTTTACCGGAACCTGCTGTCTTTGGATAACGTCATACATTATAGCACAGACACACTTTTTTGTCAAGCATTTTTTGAAAATATTTTTATTTTCTTCGAAAAAGCGAAAAAACGAAAGAAAAAAGGAGGGAATGCACGCATTGGTGCGGCATTCCCGATCCGGTTTTCTTCCTTTATTATTAAGGCTTATTCTTCCTCGTTGTTTTTCAGAACGCGATGCGCGCTCGAAACGATCCTGTCGCGCAGCCATGCGGGCTCCACCAGCCGAAAATCCGCATCCACGGAGAGCAGACGTCCGATAAACTTCTCGATGCTGTGGAACTCGCAAACGTATCGGTTGTGCGGCTCCTTTGCGATCACGTAGGCATTGAGCTCCATGGCGGCGAGCTTGTTGGGAATCTCCACCGTGGCCGAATAGGGGATCTGCATCTGGATGATGGATTCGTCCGCTGCAAGCTCCTGCCGATTCTTGACGGTCAGGATCTCGGGGATATAGAGCTCGTCATTATCCGAGGTCAGGAGCAGGGGGAGGGAGAAGGGGGCGGTGTAGTAGAAGCCCTTTCTGCTCTTATCATAATCGATCGGCGCTTCCAGCTCACGGCGCAGATAGTCCAGATCTCTTTGCGCCTGTCTGTGCGAAATGCCAAAGCGTTCGGCCAAGCGCTGGGCGTTGGGATAGCTGTTCATGGAGATTTTTTTATGCAGCCATTGGATCCGTGTATTCGCGTTCATGTTCGTACCTTCCTAAAAAAGTATATCCTTATCGATTGCCCTCTGAATGATTCTCGGGGGATTCTGCGGAGGCGTTTTCCTCAAGGGAAGTGTTTTCCTCAGGGGAAGTGTTTTCCTCAAGGGAAGCGTTTTCCTCAAGAGAAGTGCTTTCCTCAAGGGAAGTGTCCTCGGTAGCTGTGTTACTGTCCGGGAGCCGTTCTGCGAGCAGCCGTCTTACGTGGCGGTGCTGGGTCAACATCACAGAGGCCAGGAGGATGGCTCCGGCTGCGTAGTCTGCACGGGATACGGTTCCCGCGAGAAAGGAAACGGGGAGCGAGATGGCCAGGAGAGAGCCGATGCCTGTGAGCCACGCGCTGATGAGAACATACAGACGAGGCATGGGACGGCCCAGATGGAAGCGAACCTCTCCTGTATAGGAGAGCATTGCAAAGAGCAGGGCGATCTGCAACGCGATCTTGATCGGCGCGTTCATCTGGATGGAAACGTCAAAATAGTAATAGGCATTCAGCAGGATGCAGGCCAGGATCGGAAGCAGGCCCAAAAGGGAAATCAAAGCCGATCTTTGCCGAAGCGAGGGAGCGCAAAGGCAGAAGCCATAGAGTGAGGCAAGCAAGAGAAGGGTGCCTACGGCGGTGTTGAGAAACTCCGAGTTTCCGCTGACAAGGATCGTACCGCCTGCCAGCAGGAATCCGATGGGCGAAAGCAGAAGCACGCGATGCGGAGGAAAAGGGGAATTGAACGTGGCGGCTTCCCTTGTCACGAGTGCGGGAATGCTTCCGCAAAGCGAGGAGAGCAACGCACAAATCAGCGCCGCTACGGGAAGGAATGCGCCTGTGCGGAAATAATGCGCATCCACCTCATAGTCCAGGAACATGGCGGCCGTCATCAGGGATGCTGCCAGAATCGCCAGACAAAAGGCGGCACAGCGCAAGAGCTTTTGAGCGGTTGTAGAACGGAGCATCAATCAACCTTCTTTCCATCCGGTTTTAAAAAAGAATTCTACCCTTTATTATATAACAAAATTGTGAATAAATTGTTTCTGTTTGGCCGATTGCGAAAAAATCTGTGCAAAAAGAGCGAAAAAAGAGAGAAAAGGAGCAAAAAATGGCGGGGAATCTATCAAAGCCTTCAAAAAATCGAATGTGACCGCCTTTTTATTCTGAAAAAATGCCCAATTTTGTACAAATTGCATAAATATATGATGAATATATCATAAAAATTCTCTGAAATAACGATGAAAAAAGAGTTGCAAAAAAAGGATGTTTCTGTTATAATATAAGGGCTTGATATGCGATGAAGCGAAAGGTTGCTGCGAGGGGACGCCCAAGCAGGTAATTTTCGTGGAGTATGTCCGTTGACCGGGCGAATGGTATTTACCAATGCACCTAAAAACAGCGTAAACGTACGCTGTGCTGCGGCGAATCTTGACGACCTCCCGGAATTTGCTCGTGCCAGATGCTGATGGCGCGGACAAACTCCGTGTTTTTTCGGAGGGATAAAGAAACGCACGGGGCGGTGTTATAGGGAAATGCCTGCCTTGCACAAACGCGGCCTGCGGAGAACCCTTCCTTTTATTATAAAGGGCGCCGCAGACAAGCGAAATCTGATAAGGAGGCAAAACAAAATGGCAGTAAAAGAGAAGATCAGAGTTAGACTGAAGAGCTACGATCACGTTCTGATTGACACCGCAGCGAAGAAGATCGTTGAGGTCGCAACCAGAAACGGCGCTGAGGTTTCCGGTCCGATCCCGCTCCCCACGGAGAAGGAGATCGTCACCATTCTTCGCGCAGTCCACAAGTACAAGGACAGCCGTGAGCAGTTCGAGTATCGCACGCACAAAAGACTGATCGACATCATCAAGCCCTCGCAGAAGGTTGTAGATGCTTTGATGAGTGTAGAACTTCCCGCCGGCGTTGAGAT
>JAFOGE010000062.1 GCA_017386965.1 Clostridia bacterium | reverse complement strand
CGTGTTGCCCTTGAGCGTGATGACCGTGCCGCCATCGTTGACAACGTCAAATCCAATCAGGTTGGGAGCACTTTCGGCAACGTTCAGCTCCGTGCCGGCAAGCGTAACGTCTGCGCCCTTATCCATACGGAAGATGGGCTTATCGCACTCTGCGTTGGTGATGTTGATGGTGCAACGGTCCAGCGTCAGGAATGCCTGCAGTACGAAGTACGCATAGGGAACCGCCTGGTTGGTGGTAAAGGTGCACTTGGTGAACTTTGCGTAGCTCGGTGCGGGAACTTCCTCGCCCTCGGCAGGCTCGCTATCGCCGTTCATCTGAAGAATGGGGTTTGCGGAAGTGGTTACGATGTTCAGGGAAGTAACCTCGAGGATCGCGTCCACTGCCTTGTAGATACGGGGTGCGGTCAGTGTTCTGCTGCCACCGTCGATCTTGGCGGAAGGAAGCGTAAGGCTCTCGGTGACGGTAACGTCATTGATCAGGAAGACTTCCTTCTGACCGGAGGTTTCGGTAGCGGCTGCTGCGTTGCAGGCTGCAACGAGATCCTTGTAGTAGCCGACGAACTCAGCACTTCCGTCCTCCTTGAGAATCACGGCATCCTTGATCGCGCCAACGCGAGCAACGTAGCCCTCTTCTCTTGCCTTGTTATCAAAAATGAGGTAGTCAATGTCTGCGTTCTCGGTAACAACGCCGTTGATGTCATTCTTTCCTCTGTAGTCAATGGTTCCCGTGAACTCAGTCTGGTTCTTGAACTGCGTTCCGGTTCCGTTGTGAACGAGCTCTCCCTGTGCGAAGGGGAAATCCACACCCTCCGGAGTCTTGATGGTGGTATTGCGCAGGATCAGCGTGTCGGTAGCCGCCGTCTGGCTGTTGACCTGGAGCACATAGAAGGGGGTCGTTGCCATAGAAAGATCGATCTGGCACTCATCAAACATAATGGTATCGTTGAGAGTTCCGGAGTTGTCCAAAGCAACAATACCGGGGTTGATCGGCGTGGAGGATCCGTCAATGCAAGTGATCTTGCAGCCCTTGAAGGTAACCTCGCAGTTGTATCCGTACACACGGACAAAGCCCTTGGTTACGTAGTGAGCGGCGGTACCAACACCGATAACGATGTTCATATCCTCCATGATCAGGTTGTTGCCGGTACGAACGTAGACCGAGCCGGACTGCTTCAGATTTGTGGTAACGAAATCAAAGCCCTTAAAGTGAACGGTGGAAAGATTCTCAAGGTCACCGGTTTCACCAACGGAGATAATATCCCAAGAAGGCTTGTGCGTAAAGACGGGATTGGTTCCGTCTGCCTTCTGGCGACCCTCGATGGTGAGGTCTTTCTTGATTATAACGTCACCGGTATGGGTATAATCCGCGATCAGATAAACCGTGTCGCCGGGGACAGCGGCATCAACGGCTTCCTTGAAGGTGGCGTAGGTCTTGCCGTTTACTTCCCAGGCATTTACGGCCGGCTCCTCACCCTCGGCGCTGATCGTAAAGGTGCCTGCGAAGGCAGACAGGATCATTACCAGAGCCAGGAGAAGAGATAAGCGTTTGATTTTCATTTGGAAAATCCTCCTCTGTGTTTTTGTAATTGCTTGCGTTTGCGTTTGACAAGCAATCCGATAATTTCCGCTTTGTACACTCCCCAAAACGGTATTCTTATTATAACATATAGAAGTCAAAAAAGCAATTAGCAGATTTGGAAAAATGGTCTTTCGGAAATTGTGCAACATAAACAAATGCTTCGATAAAAAAGTGGAGGGTTTTGCCCAACTGCCTTACGCATTGGGAATCCCTCCGTTTTGGGTTTATTGCACGCCCGTGTGTCCAAAGCCACCGGCGCCTCTCTCGGTTTCGTCCAGCTCGTCCACCGGCAAAAAGGCTGCGGCAAGCACGGGCATGAACATCATCTGCGCAATGCGGTCGCCTCGGCGCACCGCAAAGGGCTCGCTCCCGTGATTGATCAGCACCACCGAGATCTCGCCGCGATAATCGCTGTCGATCACCCCGATGCTGTTTGCCATCGTCACGCCGTGCTTGAGTCCGTGTCCGCTCCGTCCCGCAACCACGGCTACCACGTCCCGCCGCTCGGGGGAAATGGCCACGCCCGTGGGAAAACGGTAGCGCTCGCCCGGCAAAAGCGTGACAACCTCGCCCTCCTCGAGGGCAGCGCGCAGATCCACGGCGGCAGAGCCGTCGGTGGCGTATTCGGGCGCGGTCATGCCGCGCGAAAGCTTGATCCTTACGTTGATGCTCATGTCGGTTTCCTTTCCTTATGCAAAGGAGGAGTCGCTTTTCTTGCGGAAAACGCTCCTCCTCTTTGTTGTTGCTTAATGAATGGCCGTGCCCTCGGGAACGGCGTCGTCCACGAAGATGACCTTGCAGCCGCAGGCGTTGTTGGTTGCGGCCAGCAGCATGCCCTGCGAATTGATGTTGCAGATGCGGTTGGGCTTGAGGTTCGCGATGACGATGATCTTCTTGCCGATCAGTGCCTCGGGCGAGTAGCTCTCCTTGATGGAGGACATGATCACGCGCTCGCCAAGTCCGTCCGAAAGCGTAAGCTTGAGGCAGGAGTGCGACTTGCGCACGGCCTCGGCCTTGAGAATCTTGCATACGCGCAGATCCAGCTTTTCAAAGTCCTCGATCGTGACCTCGGGCTTTACGGGCTGTACGGGATCGGCCTCGCGGATCTCCTCAACGGTCTCCTCAACAGCCTCCTCTGCGGGAGCGTCGGCGGCCTTCTCCGCATCGGTCTGCGGATAGGAGAAGTCCAGAAGTCCTACGTACTTCTCGGACTCGATGGCATAGAGG